>CAKZQX010000570.1 GCA_937141995.1 uncultured Chloroflexaceae bacterium
GCGGATTGCAGCGAAAACAGGAACCGCCGAAAAGATCGATCCGCGTACCGGCCGGCCCTTCGCCTACTACGAGACGATGGGCGGTGGTATGGGCGCGCGGCCTGGCCTCGATGGGTTATCCGGGATGCATACGCACATGAGCAACACCCTGAATACGCCGATAGAAGCATTTGAGTTTGCCTACCCGATGCGGATTACGGCCTACCGCTTGCGGAGCGGCTCCGGTGGTGCGGGGAAGCAGCGCGGCGGAGATGGCCTGGAGCGCGAAATCACCTTTGAGGTGCCGACCGATGTCACGCTGTTGACAGAGCGGCGGCGCTACCCGCCCTATGGTCTGCAGGGCGGCGCGGCGGGTGCGCCTGGCGTGAATCGCCTGCTGCACAACGATGAAGAAACCGAACTGCGCGGGAAGGTGCGCTTTCGGGCGGAACCCGGCGACCGCCTGACGATTGCCTCACCCGGCGGCGGTGGCTGGGGCCAGGCGGATGCGGAGGAAGATGCACGATAAAGGAAGAGGGCGGGGCGAAAAGATATTTCGCCCCTCTACCGTTTTTGTGTCACTCGTTGCCCTCGGTCTCGGTCTCCGGCAGGAGCGACGGTAGCGCAAACCGCAGCACCCGATTGCTGTTGCGGTCGGCCACATAGACCTGTCCGCCGGGGCCAACTGCAACCCCGCTGGGTGAGTTGAGCGACGCCAGATCTTCACCGCGCCCACCCCAGCGCAGGATGACTTCACCCCGCAGGTTAGCGGCTACCACCCGATTCTGAAGCGGTACGCTGACGTAGATCTCCCCATCCGGGCTGACGGCGATGGACGGATCTTCGTAGGTGTTGGCCTGCCAGCCGCCGACGTCCCAGGTGGCAATGGGCAGCGCAATCTCCCGCTCATCGTCGGCGGGCTGGAAGATCTGCACCCGGCCATTCCAGGTATCGGCGACATAGATCCGGCCGGCGCGGTCAACCGCCACGCCGGTTGGCTCATTGAACTGCCCGGCCTCCGTCCCGGCCGAACCGAACTGGTAGAGATACTCGCCCTCATCGTCCGTGACCACAACCCGCTTGTTGCCGGTATCGGCGATGTAGACATTGCCCTGCGCATCTACCGCCACCCCGCGCGGCCCGTAAAAGCTCAACGGGTTTTCGGCATTGCCCTCGGCGGTGCCGCCCGTATCGGTAAAGCGGCGACCGTCAAGTGTTTCATCACCGCTGCCCCAGGTCGCCAGCCACTCGCCGGTCGAACTGAGCTTCACAATGCGCGCATTCCAGGTATCGGCAACGTAGATATTGCCGGCACTGTCAACGGTCACGCCGCGCGGCTCGTAAAACTGATCTTCACCGCTGCCCTGGCTGCCGATGGAGCGGATCAGTTCACCGTCAACATCAAAGACCTGAATGCGATGGTTTAACGTATCCGCCACATACACATTTCCCCGGCGATCCGTTGCCAGTCCCACCGGACTGGACAACTCTTCCGGCCCACCGATAACCTGGTTTGCCAGCAGGCGCAGGTTGCCGCTGCTCACGCTGCTGCCGGTCGCTGTGGTAATCTCATCAGCACCGCTGACCAGATCCTGGCGCAACCAGACTTCCATCTCGCGCGCACCGGGCTGCAATGGTGACGGCAAATCCCGGTAGAGCACAAAGTTCCACAGCGTTTCGCGGTTCTGCGGGTTGAGGGGCCAGGTTAGCGGTCCCCAGGGCGCATGCAGTTCCTCCGAGAGATCGCGGTCACACCCTTTGGGGCCGGGTTGGGTATAGTCCTCGCTACGCATCCATGAGTTGAAGTAGAACTTCTTATACCCGGCACTCTGCGGTGAACATTTATCGCCCTCCGGAAACCACCAGTTAAACACACCGCCCTCGCCATAGGGCCGCACATATGCCTCGCGCAGCACCTCGCGCACCTCCAGGGTGACGTGCGGTTTGCTCAACATCACGACCGGCGCTAACCCGGTTGAGCCATCCGGCATCTCGACCTCCAGGCTGGTGAGACTGGGATTATCCCGGAACTCGCTGCCATTGCGCCAGACCAGCCGTTGGAAGTCGCGCAGATACCACTGCAGCGGCCATGCCAGCGAACCTTCGCCCTCCGCATTGCCACTGTCAATAATAATCGGCATCGTCAGGCCGCCCGCCACATCCTCATCTGAGCGCTGATTGCGGGTCAGGTTGATCGCAATTTCGCGGATGTCTTCGACATATCGGGGAACATCGGGCGCGGTCTGCGTATAGACGAGCAGTTCAATCGGCGTATCCGGGTGCCGGTAGACCGCCATCCAGGTGGCGCGGATCATGTACAGACCAAGCACGCCGGCAATGGTCAACCCACTCAGGCTAAGAACAATCCCCACACCCAGCCGTTGCGCCAGAGTCAGCAGTGCAAAGAGCAGGCCACCTGCCAGCAGCAGCGGCACCATGCCCTGCAGGACGCTACTCTGTCCTACCAACCCGCCCGTCTGCGGATCAAACCGCCAGAGCGCCACACCAAGGAAGGTGAAGAGCAGCAGCAGTGCCGGTGGCACCAGCAGTGCCCAGCGCTGATCCGGCAATTCCCGCCATCTGATCTTGCGCACCAGCCGTCCCAAAGTCCAGGCTGCCACCAGATTGCCCGGTAGTGACATATGCACCAGCAGCCAGGGCATCTTCTCGCCGGCCCAGGAGAAGAGCACAATTGAGTTAAAGTACCAGAAGACCAGTAGGATGGGAAAGAGCGTCTGCGTCACGGCGGCGTAGGACGGCTCGGACCGAGCGGCGTCCGCACTGTGTCGCGTATCCGGCGTGTTGGTAACGGTCGTTGCTATCCTGTCACCGCGCATCCAGGGTTTGACATCCTGCGTTTGAATGTCCCCATCGCCCGGATCCGGCGGCCCGGCAGGATCACCATCGCTCACTTGCGGCGCATCGCCGACTGTCGGCTCACCAGTAATGCGCGGTCGTCGTCGGCCAAAGAGATAGATCGCCGCGCCAACGCCGGTAAGGACACCCAGCGGCTCGTAGAGCGGCAGTTGCATCAAATAGTAGTACCAGGGCTGATCGCCCCGGGCAAAATCGTGCTGGCTGCCGAGCCAGTAGGCCAGAC
>CAKZQX010000571.1 GCA_937141995.1 uncultured Chloroflexaceae bacterium
CGAATGTCACGCCATTTGGTGCGTTTGTCCAGATTGAAGAGGCGGTCGAGGGGTTGATCCACGCCAGTGAGCTGGATGTTGATCCGCAGACGCAGCCGCGTGATGTGCTCTCCCCCGGCCAGGTTGTCACTGCCAAGGTAATCAGTCTGGATCGGCAGCGCCAGCGGATGGGTCTCTCGTTGCGCCGCGTCACCGAAGAGGAGCGCGACGGCGATGAGGGTGAGGATGGCGAGACGCCGGTAGCCGAAGCCGAGACATCGTCCGCGACCGAAACACCTGTGACAGAGACGCCGGCCACTGCCGCGGAGGAGCCGGAGAAAGCGGCGGTTCAGGCAACCGAGGTGACGCCGGATGTGACGCCGGAGGTTGAGGAGCCGGTCGCTCAGGATGCGGCGGATGAGACCGAGCAGTCGGAACCCGGCACACCCGAATCCGCACCGGCACAGACGGTGGCCACGGAAGAAACCGTTGACACCGAAGCTACGGAAACTGAAGCCGACAGCGAAGAACCCGTTTCCGCTGAAGAAGAAGAAGAAGTTGCCCGCGAGAGTCCTCCGGCGTAGATACGTGCTGTGCCGGTAATACCCCCACTCCTGTCTTGGGAGCCGGGGGTATTTGTTTTTTCGTCGCTCTTTCTGTCGGTACTGAATGACATACCGTATGTGGTTTCTGACCTGTACGGAAATGTGGCTGCTTCGTGGCCCGGTACCAGGCCGGGGTAGGCTGTACCGCGTAATCCACGTAAATACCACGATAGGCAATATGCGCTTTCATGCGCGGGATTGTGGAGCCCATGTCAATGACAGGACGTACGTGGTCATTGAACCGGCGCGGAATTTCGCCGCCGGCAGGGCAAAAGCTAAAGAAGTACCATGCGGCCGCAGGCGAATCGGGCCGGCATCGGGTGAAACGCCCGGTTTGCATGCCCACTGCGTAACTCGTGTAAATGAGATATTTTTTATTTCCCCCGATGTGCGACGACGCGCTCCTATCGCTCTTGACGCAACGCGGACAACCTGCGCGTGCAGAAACTTGCCGCCCCCATTCATATATTCTTCACCTCCCCCGGGTACACTGAACCTGGTTGATAGTAGCGTTAGCTGCGTATTCTCCAGCGTAGGGGTACGCGGGTGCTACTGTCAAACGTGAAGAAGGCGCACTATGTGGATTACGACCGAATAGTTTTGCCTGGACTGCGTTGTCATGATTGACTGGAATGTTGTATTGGCATCGCAGTACTTGACTCTCCGAAGGTCGGCATTGGTGTCCAGATGAAACAAAGTTTATTCATTCCATACATGGCATGCAATTTGCATAGTCAGCACATTGATTTTTGTACTCTTATTTAAGGAGGCTAGACTTGAAGAACATTTGCGTCATTGGAACGGGGTATGTGGGGTTGGTGACCGGCGTCTGTTTTGCCGATCTGGGCAACAACGTGGTCTGTATCGACATTGACCCCCATAAGATCGAGATGATGCGCGCCGGGAAATCGCCAATCTACGAACCCGGACTGGAGGAGTTGCTCGAGCGCAACCTGCGTTCCGGTCGTCTCTCATTTACCGATACCTATGCGGTTGGGATGGACAATGCCGACTTTGTCTTTATTACCGTTGGGACGCCGATGAGTGACAATGGCGCAGCCGACCTACGCTACATCGAATCTGCGGCCCGCAGTATTGGCGCGGCGCTCAAGGGACCTGTCACTATTATTGATAAAAGTACGGTTCCTGTCGGCACGGGTGATATGGTCAGCGAGATCATTACCGAGCATGCCAAACCGGGAATCCCCTTCTCGATTGTGTCCAACCCGGAGTTCCTGCGTGAGGGTAGCGCGGTCAGGGATTTCTTCAACCCCGACCGGATTGTGCTGGGCTCACTGGACCGCAGTGCCGCACAGCAGGTGGCCGAACTACACGCTCCCCTCGGCGCTGAGATAATTATCACCGACCTGCGCACTGCTGAGATGATTAAGTATGCCTCGAACGCCTTCCTTGCCACGCGTATCTCTTTTATCAACGAGATTGCGCATATCTGTGAGCAGTTGGGCGCAGATGCGAAAGAAGTGGCGCGTGGTATGGGTGTTGACAAGCGCATTGGTCCCTATTTTCTTGACGCGGGGATTGGCTATGGCGGCTCTTGCTTCCCTAAAGATGTGCTGGCGCTGCATCATATGGCGGCCAGTTCCGGTTGCCACCCGCAGTTGCTCCAGGCCGTGATGGACATCAACAAGGACGCACGCCGGCGCTTTGTCGAGAAGGTGCAGACGCTGCTCGACGGTCTGAATGAGAAGTGCATCGGGGTGCTGGGCCTCTCCTTCAAGCCAAACACTGACGATATGCGCGAAGCGCCCTCGGTTGACATAATTGAAGTATTACAGAAGAGCGGCGCGCATGTCAAGGCGTATGACCCGGTGGCAATGGAGCGGGCCGGCGAAGTGTTGCCGAGTGTGACCTTTTGTGCAACCGCGTATGATGCGGCCAAGGATGCGGATGCGCTGCTGATTGTTACTGAGTGGAACGAGTTTAAGCAACTCAACTGGGAGAAGTTGCGGAACTTTATGCGCCGGCCGATAGTTGTTGATGGGCGTAATCTCTACGATCCGCGTGAGATGGCCGACCGGGGCTTTGTCTATTGGGGCGTTGGCCGGGGGATGCCGCCCACATTGCTGGTGCAACCTGCCGTGAGGAAAGACGAGCATCTGGTAACCGGGGATTAGTAGGCTGCGGCCGGATACGGAGGGCGGTAGTCATGCTGCCGCCTGCCGCTCACTGATAGGACTTACGCGGTCGGTTTTAACCCCGGCATGTGTCTGGATAAACGGCCCGACTCGCCTCCGGCAGGGCGGAAGAACCCATGCTTGTTCGCAAAACATTTGCATACAGTGCAAATGTTTTGCGAACAAGCGAACAAGCGTCCCATGCTGCCGCCGGCGAAGACGACGTTCACAGGAGTTGGTGTCTCATTTGAACGCGCACCGCGTACGTCCTGTCACTGACAGGACGTACGCGCTCACTGATGTGGCAGCGCATGTCGCCTCCGGCAGGGCGGAAGACTCCATGCTTATTTCACAAACATTTGCACAGGATGCAGATGTTTGTGAACAAGCGAACAAGCGTCCCATGCTGCCGCCGGCGAATTGGGCCGTGCATCCCGGCACATGCCTGATGTGCATGCGCACCGCGTAACGCGTGTCGCTGACAGGAGTTCCGCGGTCGGTTCCAAACCGGGCGGTTGGGTCGGACACTAGGCCGGCATGAGTCGCATCGCGTAACGCGTGTCCCTGAAACGATGAGACCAGGCGAAGCCGTGTGCAGCGCCGAAGGACGGCAGACGAGGGACCGGGCAAGTGCCTGCGGTGTTCGATGTTCGTCTTTCGGCGCTGCAGGTATTTGCAAATGCCGCAAGCCTGTGCTATACTTCGCGCGTGCTATGAACATCTATCGGGCGATTAGCTCAGTCGGCTAGAGCGCATCCTTCACACGGATGAGGTCACTGGTTCGAGTCCAGTATCGCCCACCACCCCACGAGTGTAATCCGGCCTCGGTATCCAGCGTACGATCCATATGATCACCCTGCTGCTTGTTTTTTGAATCTCGTTGCCTATCTTGCGCTATGCGCGTGATATGACTTGTTGGTACATCTGTGGACGGTTCCCACGGTTGGGCATGCTTCCGGTACTTCCGGGGCATACCTGCATGCCCTACCTGTCATAAAATCTTTAGCTTTCTATCGGAGACCGTCATTTTGAAAAATCATAGTGGCGTTTTAAGGGGGGAAATACGATGACACTGCTAGAACCGATCTCTGACCATGTACCGGTGTCACATGATGCAGTCTGGAATGATGCTGTGTGGCAGCAGATTGTTGACCGGATAGCCCGGGCGCTTGATGCACAGCTTGCGGCAAAGGATGCAATTCAGGTTGTTCGGTCGCCGGTTGTGCTGTGTATGCCCGGCTATGACCCGGTGCAGCCCGCGCTTTTGCTTTTGCGCGCCGGAAGTCATAGCAATCAGCGCCAGGTCTGTGATATTCCCGCGTTGCTGGTTGAAGTCTGCCCCGTGGTAGCCCCGGCCCCCGACAGCGAGACGGAGCCGGCAGTGTATGCGCAGGCAGGGGTGCCGGAGTACTGGATTGTACGCCCGGTGGAGCGCGATCTGCTGATCTATAGCCGACCTGACCCGGTACTGGAGATCTACACCCAGTTAACGGTTATTGCGCCCGATGGTGAAGTGCGCTCGCCAACGCTCCCTTTCCGAGCGACGATGGCATCGTTTTTTGCTGCCGATGAGATGCCGGATGCTGAGTAACGTGGGCTGCATGCCATTGTTTTGCGGCGTTGCCCAGTCAGTCGGTACTGCGGATATCATGCCGGACGCACGACGGTATCGGCGATACGTGCTGCCTGGATTGCCCCCTCGACGTGGGAAGTGCGCACCAGATCCGCGCCGTACTGAATAGCCAGGGTTGTGGTGGTGGCCGTCCGCGCCTGATCATGGTTGCTACGCAGTGTCGGCGATTCCTCCATAAATGACTCGTATGCAATGTTGACCATGATCGGGAGACCGAGACCGCGCAGTTCGTTCAACTGCCGTAGCAGCGCCCGGTTCCGGGGTAGCCGGTTCACAGGGCCGATACCGGGATCTACCAGCAACTGTGCCCGATCAATGTTGTGTGCCTGGGCATAGGCGATACTGCTCTGTAACTCACCGATTATCGAATCAAAGATGGCGTTGTCAGTGCCGGCGGCGTCCAGATGTTCACCGGCTGCCGCTCCGCCATAGATGAGTGCCAGCGGTACCCCATGTGTAGCAACCAGATCTGCCAATGGTGTATTCCATGCCCCGTCTGGTGTGCGCAACCCACGCGGAGCATGCACCATATCTGCGCCGGCCGCCAGGGCTGCCGCGACCGTTGCTGTCCGCGAACTGTTGATCGCAATTGGGAGCGACAGATGCCGGATCAGCGTTTCGATGATGGGGACAATGCTAGACTGTTCCTGTGCCGGAGGTAGGGCCGGATCTCCGGGATGAACCGGTTCGCAACAAATCTCGATCAGATCCGCTCCCGCATGTGCTGCGTGGCGGGCCTGGGCCAGTGCCGTTGCTACGAGATCATGGATTGCCGTTCCGCCATTTTCATTGAACGGGTATGGCGTCAAATCCAGCGTTGTCACCACATACGTGCGAACCCCCCAGATAAAGGTGTGCCCGCGCAATGTCAGGGAGTCGCGTCCGCTCAGGTCATAGCTGCTGAGTGTTGCATGCAACTCGACGGCCAGCCGTTGTAGGGCCGGGCGCGATGCACGGTGGCAGCAAGTGATTAATTCCTGCATCTGCCAGAACGAGGCAAAGATGAATACATCCGTTTTTGCGTTGGGTGTATTCTGGGACGTGACCGGGCTCATCAGGATATGTGCATCCAGCGGCAGGAGTATCTGCTTCAAAAGCAGTGCGCTCTCTATTTCCAACTCCCTGATTCGTACAACGTGGGTATTCTCTTTGAAGCGCACCCGCTCAAATGCGCCTGCCGGGCTTGTGGTATGCGTTAGTTCGGCGATGATATCGTGTGGGCGTGCCACTGTGATAAAACATGGATTATGCATCTGATTGTCCATTATCTGTTGTTCATATTTCGTCGGGGAAGCGTGAAGGTGAGATGCAACGAAGTAGAAGCGCCTGTCCTCGGTTATTTGCGACTGTCGTTCATCGCCATCCATCGTCCAAAGGTTACATACGGTAGATGCAGGGAAGGAAGCAGCGGTTGTGTCTCTGACGGGGCATTTGTTGGGTTCCGCTGATAAATCGGTTATCTGTTGGTGGTTGTCTGCTGCCGGCGTAGTTCACGGCGTTCATTCCGGTATGTGCGCCAGCCAATCCAGGCTAACAGTGGTAGAAGGAACCACCATGTATTGCGCATCTCATTCAGATCGCGCCGGAAGAGGCGGATCTGTGGCGTGTACGGCAGGCGTTCGATCTGCATGCGGACCAGTCCAAACAGCCGCGAATGCATATCAGTCGGTGGTTCGGGTTCGGGTTCGGGTTCGGATGGCTGTGAGCGTCCACGGAGTTTGTCTAGTAGAGACATGCTCTGCTCCTCTTCAATCCATGCGATGTCTGTCACTGCTCCCAGGCATGCGCCCGGGAGAGCGGAAAACAGCAGTACTGCGGCATGCCTGAGTTACGACTCCGACCGCCATGATATAGTGCCAGGCGCATATATAACCATCTTACAGTAGTTGTGACCTGGTTCTTCGGGATTCGCTCCAATCGCCTGATGCAGTTTGAAAAATAGCCCGGATATACAATGATCGGGAGTCCCGGTTGAGCCGGTGCATACCTGCCGGGGGAGCAGCATACGATCGGGAACGCCTGATCCGGCTGAAGCCGGGACTCCAATCCCGCGATGTCCTGATGAACGTTAAACTGTTCATCAGGTGGCACGACGACAAATGTAGGGTTGCTATATCATTCAGGAAGATATGTGATATTGCAACTATTGTACCGAAGAGAATAACCTGTGTCAATAAGAACAATTTTGGAAATGCTCCCCGTAAACAATTTGTCATCCCCGCGCAGCGTGCAATGGTTATCATTCACCTATAATACCGCTACCATTTGGAATCGCTGGAAACCGTTGTAGTATAAGCACCATCATGGTGACATAGCGCAAGCTGAGACAATCAGGTGACCCGGTTTGTTGTCTGGTCATGTTGCACCATGCTGTGTGGAGCCATTAACACTGGGGCAAACCCCAAGGAGGAGCGTATGCGCTATCGTGTTTTGTTCCCCGTCATGCTGTTGTTCGGCATCCTGGTGGCAGGTCCGGCGGTTCGTTCGGTAGCGGCGGACGAGCTGTGTTTTCCTGACCAACCCGGTATAACCGCTTGCCTGGAAGACTCATTTGCGCGTTACTGGGAGGTGAATGGGGGTCTGCCGGTGCTGGGGTATCCTATCACCGACACTCAACCTATGCCGCAACCCGATCAACCGGGTGATATCATGATCCAGTGGACGGAACGGGCGCGCCTGGAAGCTCACCCACAGAATGCTGCACCCTATGATATCCTTCTTGGTCGGTTGGGGGAGGAACGGCTGGCCCAGTTGGGGCGCGTTCCGGCGCAAGAAGGGCGTGAGTCCGGGCCGCAGTCCGACTGTCTCTGGTTTGAAGAAACAGGACATAACGTTTGTGATCAGGTTCCCGGTCAGGGGTTCAAAACCTACTGGGAGTCACATGGCCTGAATGTTGCCGGATTGGATGCCTATAACCGCTCACTGCAGCTCTTTGGCCTGCCGCTCACGGCGATACAGATGGAAACCAATGCTGATGGCGCGACGGTTATGACGCAGTGGTTCGAGCGTGCTCGGTTTGAGTGGCACCCCGATAACCCTGATGACTTCAAAGTACTGCTGGGCCTGCTGGGAAGCGAAGTGCATGGTAGACCGGAGAATAGTCCGGGTGGTATTTCACAACCAGCGGCAGATCCCTCCGTTTTTGGGGTGCAAATTAATCGTGGAAAAGTTGCCGCTACTGCTTCTCGTCTGCGTGAGGCCAATATCTCCTGGGTGCGCTATGGAAATATCTCCTGGGCAGAAGTTGAAGCGACGCCCGGCGTGCGGGACTGGTCGCGTCTGGAGGGGGTTGAGGCGGAGTTGCGCGCCATAATTGCGGCGGGAGGAACGCCGGTTGTTATTATCTATGGCACACCGGATTGGGCACAAAAGGTTCCTGGAGCCGGGTGTGGGCCAATCCATCCCGATGCGCTCGATAACTTTGCCGGCTTCATGTCCGAACTGGTGTCGCGCTACAGTGGCCCACCATACAATGTACGCTATTGGGAACTGGGCAATGAGCCGGATGTCGATCCATCGCTGGTGTCCGGCGATTCTCCCTTCGGATGCTGGGGTGACGAGAATGATCCCTACTATGGTGGGGGCTACTATGCCGAGATGTTAAAACAGGTCTATCCGGCAATCAAACAGGCCAATCCGGCGGCCCAGGTGGTGACAGGCGGGGTGCTCCTGAATTGTGATCCGGACAATCCTCCATCCGGCAAAGATTGTAAGCCGGCACGTTTCGTAGAGGGCATTCTTCAGAATGGTGGTGGTGAGGCATTTGATATCCTGGCCTACCATGCATACACCTACTGGGGAGCGGCAGATCAGGATTGGGACCGTGCTCACCCGGCGTGGCAGCAGCGTGGCGGCCTCTTGCTGGGGAAACTGGACTTCTTGCGCTCGGTGCTAAGTCAGTATGGTGTTGATAAACCCATCTTCATGAACGAAGGTGGTCTGTTGTGCTACCCCAGTGGTACGGCATGCGTTGAGACTGATCCGGGTTTTTATAATGATCAGGCTAACTATGCCGTCCGGCTCTATACGCGCGCATGGGCCAACAACCTGATGGGCGTAGCCTGGTACACCTTGAACGGTCCTGGATGGCGCGAGGGTGGCCTGCTGGATGCGGCCCAGGCTCCCCGGCCGGCGTACCAGACTGTGCAGTTTATGGCGCAGTTGTTAGCAGGTGCCGACTATAGCGGGCCTCTTTCCAATGGTGCTCTGGAAGGATATGCTTTCCAAAAAGATGGCACAGCCTATCATGTCTACTGGACCAATGATAGTGCAACCGTTGAGCTACCGCTACCACCCGACACCCGGGCGGCCTACAGCTACCTTGGGCAGCCGGTACCACTTCCTGATGGCACTCTGACGGTTGGCTTTGAGCCGGTCTTTCTCGAAATTGGTCCGTGAATCGTTGCCCTTTCCCTGGTTATCCATCCGGTTCCGTAGGGCGACCTATAGGGTCGTCCTACTCCGCATATTTACGCGACGTACATGCTGAGCCTTCAACCAGGACTTTTGACCAGGTAAAAGCAATATCGCCTGCGGTCACATGGTGCTTTTTTGTTATTTTTGGAATAGTGGGAAGTCCTACCATTTGACGGTTATTAGGACGTAATTCTTGTACTGCCGGCTATGCCGGATCGGGCGGTGCATGGATTGTGAGCCACCCTTTCATGCTCCAGATAAATGATCGCCGGCCCGGTCGCCGCCCCAGCGCGCCACAATTTCATCGTCGAAATGATCCGCCGTATCCACCACTGGTGCCAGGCACAGCGTCAGTTCGTGGGCTGAGTCGCAGGTCGAAGCGGGAATGGTGTGGAAAAAGACAATCTCATTATTGGCTGTAATACCGAACATCCCCAGCGGCAGTGTTGTGTTTTGATGTAGCAGAAAGGTGAGCAGATCCGGCTGGAGTGGCGTATTGCGGGTGACATAGCCGCGCAGGATGATCAGACTATCGTCTTGCGGGCCGGTTGCCATATCCCATGTATATGGATGGACGACTACCTCTACCCGTGTCGATCCATAGGTCAGGACAAAGCGCGGACGATTGTTGTCTGTCTTGAGTGTACCATGCCCCTCGGCCTGGATAACGATCTGATGCATTCACCGGCTCACCTGCGGATAATTGTCTTGCTGTGTACGCGTGTCAAACTGCATACCGTATTCCCTCCTGTGTGTTGGTGATGTGCTGGTATTGCAAATGGTGCTCTGACCGGTTCTACGATGTCAGGTATGGACTGGTCGCTGCCGATTCTATCC
>CAKZQX010000572.1 GCA_937141995.1 uncultured Chloroflexaceae bacterium
ACCAACCGGGTATTTGCCGATGACTTACTGGCCGAATTGCAGGCCTACCACTGGCCAGGCAATGTTCGTGAACTCAAACACGCTGTGCATCGTGCCTACATTATGTCGCTGGAAGACCTGATCTCACCACCACCCGGTTTCCTGCAACTGCGCCAACAAGGGCTCCGCATCAGCTCAATCTCACCACCTTCCACATGGCTTTCCTTACCGGCCAGGAAGGTATTCACGCCAATAACCGGCAACGATCCATCTTGCTTCTTGTGCTCGTAATATATGCTCTCTTCCTGGATCTTACCGCGCTGGTACATGGTGTTCATGTCGCCGAGACCGCCACGGGGCTCCTGCATCTTCAAAGTGGTCAGACTGCCCCGCTCGGTCGTCGCATAAGTCCTGGGGTACGACGGGCCCTGACGTGATCGCCTCACTCTGGCCGGCGCATTGCCCTGCCACTGACTGCGCGTCTCCGAAAAAGCATCGTTTTAGCCCTCATGCCTCTTGAATGCTGACGGGCCCGCAACCGTGTTTTAACCAGGCTCAGCATGGCCTGGGCAGCCGACACTGGAAGTTTCGAATCATTGATGAGGCGTGCCTAAGCGCAGTGGTCGGCCTGATAGCGTCGGTGTGAGGGCTTGTCTCAGTTGGCTTGGCGGCTCTGCTGCATGAGAATCGAAGATCAGGCAATTTGGCGCGCAGCTTGCATGTAGCTATTGAGAACCGCCACGATTTACCTGTGCCAAAGACTTTCATGGCGGTATTCAAACTCAAGCAACGGAGGAACGACCATGAGTGTAAAAATCGCCAATGAACTGCTTCACAACGATAAGGAATTCACAAAACTTCAGGCCTCTACATCGCACGACACCATACCGCGGGAAATGCCTGGTCAACAGGCCAGCGGGTACCGTGGTTTGCATAAGCCGGCGCTGAAACAATGGACACATACCGAACTGCGTCAAATGGCCGAATTACTGGGATTCGCCCGCTCTGGTGAAATGTCACGCGACGAGTTGGTCAATGCACTCGCCCGCTCCGGACGCCGCTAAAAAGCACGAGCTAATTGGGGGCGACCGGACAAGGTTCGGTGTAGTTCTTACCGCAAGCCGGGTAAATCTGCGCAAGAATTGAACAGCAGACTTCAGGCGCTCGTGGTGCCACTACGCCGCGTGAAGGGATAAAGCCAGGTATTTATTTCCTGGCCGGGTCATATGCGTAAGCGCTCAACGTGCCCGGTCGCGCTGAACACCCTGTCGCACGCGTTCAATCTGCTCAGCATCAATGAGACCCAGCCCGGCCACGCTGTTCGCGATTTCCACGCTGTCGCCAACAAGCTTGTAGGTAATGTCGAGGTCTGCCAGAGGACTGGTAACGGCGCGCACCCGCCGGTCGTCTTCGCTGATGATCTGCGGATCTACGTCGCGCAGGTAGATCGCGAGAACCCTGTCCGGATAGGCCTGAGCTATTTCTGTATATATTTCTGCGTCGTGCTGCCCGCTGTCTCCAATCAGCAGCACCGGCAGGTCGGGAAAGCGCTCGACGATTTGGCGAATCGTGACGATTTTATGATCTTCTGTATCTGCCTCCCGCCCCAGATCCCGCAACAGCAAGGGACCGCGTGGCAGATCGTTGAGCTCCAGAAAATCACGCAGCAGGTCCCATAGATTCCATCCCGAATTGGAGACGTAAAAGACCGGGTTATCGGCCTCGCCATCCGGTCCCCGCACCAGGGCATGATAAAGCTCTGCAACTCCGGCAAGGGGTTTGCGCGTACGCGCATTGTTCAGAAATGTTTGCTGTGCTGCGACGCGTAAACTGCTGAGTCCGGTATAGATCACCGTGTCATCCATGTCACTGATGATCAGGGTCTGTGCGGCATCCGGTCGCATAAAAACGCGATGGGTCCCGAGTATCGTATTCTCCTGCAACTCGTGAGATGCAAGCACCGGGGATTGTATTGGGCTGTCCGGAAAGATCTCAAAATTCGCGGCGTAGTAACCTTCATGATCACTCATAACCTGTCGCTCCTGACCGCCCCAGCGAAGCAGAATTTCGGCCCCCTGAACCTCGTCTGTTTCCCAACGCTGGTAGCTGGCCAGGAGGTTATCCCACCAGCGATCGTCCGATCGGGGTCCGCGAGCCGGGCCATTGGCCAGCACCCGTCCCATTACCCAAAGTTTGTCGCCGTTGCCGTATGCGGCATAGGTGGCGAGATAGCGAGGTTCATCCATACCCAAATGCTCCGCAAATTTGTTCCAGCCCAGACCCGCCAATTCAGCGCTGGCGAGTGGGGATTGACCCACACCTGTGGCAAGTGCTTTCCACCACCCTGCTTCCAGAGCCGCAGCCTCGTTCTCATCAGCGGCCAGATGTCCTGGGTGCGCCGCCAGGCAGATTCCCAACAAAACCCAGGTAAGCAGTGCCAGCATCTGCCGCCGAGCAACATCGCGGGGCCGGGCGAGTAGGCCGGCCTGGGCCGGCAAATTCACAGACTTCTTAGTCAGGTTCAAGTTGCGCTCTCCACACTGTCATCTGACCTGTCATTTGTCTTGGATACGCGCAGCGCGTGTTCGGTCAGAGGAATTTTATGTCCCTCGGCACGAATCAGCGCTTGCACAAACTCGGCACCGAAAAAGAGTATGGCGCTGGCGTAGTAAACCCACAGCATCAATATCACCAGGAACGCAGCAGCACCATAGGGTGAACCCACTCCATCGCGCGAGAGGTACGCGCCAATCAATGCCTTACCAACGGTGAAAAGGATTGCGGTCACTGCCCCCCCCTGCCAGGCGTAACGATGGGGCAGACGGGCATCGGGCAGGTAGCGGAACATGAAAGAGAACAGCGCAACAAAGATGGTAAGGGTGATGGCGTTGTTTACCAGCCGCCAGGTGAGTCCGCTCTTCTCAAGCAGCAAACCGATCAGTGCGCTGACGATCAGAGACGCGACAAGCACAAATCCCACCGCAGCCACGATACCGATCGACATGAGTCGTCGACGGATCCATTGCCCCATGACTCGCCCGGGCTTCGTCCGTATCCCCCAGATCTCGTTAAGCGCTCCCTGAAGCTGGGCAAATACCGTGGTCGCAAAGAACAGCGACATCGCGATGCCGCCCAGGCCCGCAATGCTTCCCACGGAAGGCTCAGTCTGCGCATTGGTGAGCACCGCACGCGCCGCTTCCTGCGCTCCCGTGCCGGCGAATTGCCCAATTTGGCGAAGCACGCCCTCTTGCTCCGCCGTCCCAAGGGACGAGGCTGCCCAGACGACAAGTACCATAAGGGGCGCGAACGAGAGCAGTGTGTAGAAGGATAAGGACGCTGCGAGACTGAGGGCGCGGTCCTCCATGAAATTTTTACCGGCGGTGCTGAACAGGCCGGGAACGCTGGAAAATTGCATACCTTTAAACATGCGCAATTCATGCCAAAGCTAATGGTACTTCATGCTGGCATGCTTAATGCATAACAATCCTGAGGCAGCTCGCTGTGCGCCACGTCGTTATCACCGCCGCGGGACCCGAGGGCTGAAGCGCTTAACAAGTAACTGATTTCTGGAGGACTCATGAGAAGCTCAACCAATAATGCACTAATGGCCGCGGCAGTAATGGCCACTGGCATCACAGCGACCCGCGTGCTGGAGCGTGCCTGGGAAGAGGCCGCCGGCTCGCCAGCCCCGAAGAACCCCGAGGCGGCTGGAGTCAGCTGGGGTGAAGCACTGCTGTGGGGCGCAGCGGCCGGCGTACTGGCCGGAGTAGCGAAGACGGTTACGCGCAAAGGCGTGAGTCAGATCACCAGCAACAGCGACTGAATCGCCAGGGATTGATAAATGAATATTTTACAGCGCGCTTGTAAGTCTGACCTTTCCGGGCACGACACCAGAACTTCGGAACTCTGGCTTCACGTACAGCAACCAGCTTCCGTGCACGGCAAAACCAGAGAGAGCAGGTGAGTGCTCTGCTGAGTGCTGCAGTCGGGGTGCGCGAGATCTATCCCGGACCCCTTGCCCGTCACCCAATTTGGAGATCCTTGTCGTGACGAAGCCACAATGCCCGGCACAGCCATTATCAGAGCAACCCAGTAGCGCTCTCTTCGGAGTCGATGATGAAGGCGCCCTACAGCGTCTGTGTGCCAGCCCGGTTGGAGAGGACGACGCTTTCAGTTCACCAGAGCGTAGTGCCGTGTTCGCCGCCTTAAGAGCCTTCGTCAAGGACGCCCGTTACCCCTGTGTCGGTGCTAAATCCGCTTTGAATCTCAACGCCTTTCGCGTGGGCTTCTACGCGCCGCTTAATAGTTCGGCAGCCGTGGCCCGGTGCGCACAGGATGCTGCCTGGTTTGCCGACAACGCGGAGGTCATCGACGGTCATTTCGCCACCTTCATGGCAGTGTTTCATGGTCCATCATCAGGCAACGAAGCGGACTTTTCAGAAGCTTTCTGGGCTCACTTGTCGTCCATGCTCACGCTGGACCGACAACACTACGAGTGGGACTCTGAAGTGAGCAACGACCCTGCCGACCCGAACTTTGCCCTGAGCCTTGGTGGTCATGCGTTTTTTGTCGTGGCAATGCATCCTGCGGCGTCCCGTCTTGCCCGCCGTTTCCCGGTTACAACCCTGGTGTTCAATTTGCATTCCCAGTTCGAGGCCCTCCGCGCCGCCCGAAGTTATAAGCCCATGCGCGACACTGTCCGCAAGCGTGATGCCAGACTGCAGGGCTCTTCGAACCCTATGGTTGAGGATTTTGGGGGCAGCAGCGGTGCACTCCAATATGATGGCATGGCTCACCCGGACGACTGGGTGGCACCGTTGAAAACGGCTCCACCTGCATCTCCCGGCGGTTGCCCCTATGCCGAAGCCGCTGCAGCTGTGGATGGAGGT
>CAKZQX010000573.1 GCA_937141995.1 uncultured Chloroflexaceae bacterium
TCTGCAGCCAGCCTGATGCGACCCTGGGTGATTATGGACAGAGCCGGCTTGTGGGTACCAGCGACGAACTTGTCTCGCCGACGTTGCCGGTGCGGGTGCCTGTAGCGCATTTCTTTGCTGATGTTCCTCCCGGCGCGGTGCGGCAGGATGGGGAAGCGTAACATGCCCACTGCCAGGCACCGTCGCGCAGAAAGGAGCTGACCATGCAGCATGAGCAGGAAGATCCCGGCGTATATCTCGAGCGACTGTTGCGACAGGGTCAGATCAAGCTGGAGATCACGGGTGGGACACGTACCTGGCGGTTGCTGCCAAGTCCCTGGCAGCAAAAGGTGATTGACCGTATTCGGGCAACGATTGTGCCCGCATCGGGAGCCAGTACGCCCTGCGAATGTCACCACCTGTCCGATGTGCAACTCAGGTTTCCCGATGACTCACTCAAGCGCCCGGATATTGCGATCTTCTGCATTGAACCACCCGATATTGATGAGTCGTGGGAGCAGGTGCCGGAAGCAGTGATTGAGATTGTTAGCCCGGATTATGAGGCGAAGGATCTGAGTATCAATCCGCCCTGGTACCTGGCGCAAGGGGTGAAGGATGTACTGGTAGTTGATCCGCGTGCCGGCCGGGTCACACACTTCAGCCATGGCCGCGCCGGCAGTGAGCATGCGCTTCCGCTGACGGTTATGCTGCACTGTGGCTGTTGCGTCACGATCTAAGCGCACAGGTATGCATATCGTCCTCTACAATCTCACAACAACGACGCTGGTTGGCGGTGTCGAGAGTTTCGTCTGGGATCTGGGGCGGGAGTTGGCCCAACGCGGTCAGCGGGTAACGATCATCGGTGGCGTGGGGGCGCAGCGGGCCGTGCTGCCGGGAGTGCGGGTGATCACCTTCCCATTTATCGGCCGGGACTACTGGCGAGCGCTGCCACCGTTTCGCCGGGTTTACGGGCTGACCAAGCTGTTTGAACGCCTCTCCTTCGCTGTGCCGGCGCTCGCGGGTCTGGCACGGGAACATCCCGACATTGTGCATATCCAGAAGCCCTACGACCTGGGGCCGGCCCTGCTGCTGCGGCGCATGACCGGGGCACGGCTGGTGTTTGGCTGTCATGGCAAGGATTTCTACCCTGGCGCTCAGTTGTTGGGCAAGCGCGCGGATATTGCGGTCTCCTGCAGTCGCTTCAATGCCGAGACGGTGGCAGACCACTACGGCATTATGCCCAGGGTGGTCTACAACGGGGTTGACTTTGCTCTCTTTCGACCGGTGCCGCCCGATCCGGCGTTGCGCCGGCGCTATGCCCCCGATGGCGCGGCCCTGCTGCTGTTTGTTGGGCGGCTGATTCCCTGGAAGGGCGTGCAGTACATCCTGCAAGCGCTGGTGGAACTGCCCCATACGCGGCTGCTGATCGCGGGTGACGGCAGCTACCGGGCGCACCTCGCGTGGCTGGCGGCGACCTTTAACGTCGCCGAACGTGTTACCTTCCTGGGGGCGGTACCGCGTACCGAACTACCGCGCCTCTACGCCAGCGTTGATCTGGTTGTGGGCGCGTCGTTTGCGAAC
>CAKZQX010000574.1 GCA_937141995.1 uncultured Chloroflexaceae bacterium
GCTCGTTTATGACGATCCCGCTGATGGTCTTGATGGTCGGCGCGCTCGTCGGCGGCGTGATGAACCTGCCGGGGACGCACTGGTTGGGGCACTGGTTGGAGCCGGTGCTGGCAGAAGAGGCCGTTGAGTTAAACATCGTGCTGGCGGTGGTGACGGGCATTCTGGCGGTGCTGGCTGCGCTGGGTGGCTGGTGGTACTATGTCGCCAATGCCGCGAAGGTGAAGGTCGGGGCGCAAGATCCGCTCTACCACTACCTGGGGGCCTTTTGGGAAGGTTTTCAGGAAGCCTGGTACTTTGACGATTTCTACAACAACACGGTGGTGCGCGGCTATCGCGGTTTGAGCAACTTCCTGGCGCGGGTCTTCGATCCGGAGGGCATTGACGGTATTGTCAACGGCGTCGGTTGGGTGCTGACTCGGGCCGCGACGGGCGTGCGCTCCCTGCAAACCGGCTATGTGCGTACGTACGCGTTTATCTTCCTGGTGGGGGTGATCCTGATTATTGGATACCTGGTGGTAGCCCTATGAGCGATATTAATCAACTTGGTTTCTCCATTCTCTCGCTGGTTCTCTGGCTACCCGCACTGGGTGCCGTTGTGTTGCTGGTGCTGCCCCGTGAGCGCGAACTGCTACACCGTCAGGTAGCGCTGGGAGCCTCGGTCGCGGCGTTTGTGGTTTCGCTGATTCTGCCCTTAACCTTTGACTATGATGCGGGCGGGGCGGTGATGCAGTTTGTGGATCGCATGGCCTGGATTCCGGCCTGGGGTGTTGAGTATTATCTGGGAATCGATGGCGTCAGCCTCTGGCTGGTCATGCTGACCACGTTCATTGTGCCGGTGACACTGCTCACCACCTGGGACTCGATCCATACCCAGGTGCGCTATTTTCTGGTGCTGATGCTCCTGCTGGAAACGGCGATGATGGGCGTCTTTATAACGCTGGATCTGTTTCTGTTCTATCTTTTCTGGGAGTTTACGCTGATTCCGATGGCTTTTCTGATCGGCATCTGGGGCACGGGGAATAAGCTCTACTCGGCGGTGAAGTTTTTTCTCTACACTTTCGCCGGGTCGGTGTTTATGCTGGTGGCGATTATCGCGCTCTATGTTATGCATAGCAACGCGGTTGCGCCGACCTTTGCCTTCTCGGATATTCTGGTCAGCCTGCGCAGTGGGGCACTTGAACTTGACCCGGGTGTGCAGCGGGCGCTGTTTGGGGCGTTCTTCGCCGCCTTTGCCGTCAAGGTGCCGCTCTGGCCCTTCCACACCTGGCTGCCCGACGCGCATGTGGATGCACCCACGGCCGGCTCGGTGATCCTGGCCGGGGTGCTGCTCAAACTGGGGAGCTATGGGTTGATCCGTTTCAACCTGACGCTCTTCCCGGAGGCATCCTACTGGGCTGCGCCGGCCATCGGTATCCTGGCAGTGATCGGCATTCTCTATGGTGCGGCGGTGGCCTATGCCCAGACCGATATGAAAAAGCTGGTGGCCTACTCCTCGGTGAGCCATATGGGGTTTGTGGTGCTGGGCATTTTTGCGCTCAATACCATCGGCATCAGCGGCGCAACGATCCAGATGATCAACCATGGGTTAAGCACCGGGGCGCTCTTCCTGATTGTAGGCATCATCTACGAGCGGCGGCATACCCGGGAACTCGCCGCCTTTAACGGCCTCTGGAAGGTGATGCCGGTCTATGGCGGTCTGACGCTGCTGGTGATCCTGTCCTCCGCCGGACTGCCGGGGCTGAATGGCTTTGTGGGTGAGTTTACGATTATGCAGGGAGCCTACCTGGCGAATGTGCTGGGCTGGGTGTTTGTGCTGTTTGCCGTGCCCGGCGTGGTGCTGGCAGCCGTCTACCTGCTGCGGATGTTCAATGACGCCTTTATGGGCGATGTCAAAGATCCGGCCAATGCGGAGATGCCCGGCCTCAATCGGCGGGAGTTGGCCGCGCTGGTGCTGTTGAGCGTTCCGATTGTGTTGATCGGGATCTTCCCGAACCTGCTCTTCGCCGCTATGCAGAACAGCATTGCTGATGTGGTGCAGAATCTGTCCATGCTTGTTGCCGTCGGACAATAGTTTAGTGAGTTTTGGGTTGTGAGTCCTATCGTGTGGGTTGAGTAACTCCAGACGTAGATCTCCCTATTCAGAACTTAGACGTTAAAATTTATGATCGAGATACCTCAAATTGACCTGACCGTGATTGCGCCGATGCTAACGGTTTTCGCCTGGGCCAGTGTGCTGCTGCTGGTCGATCTGCTGGTGATCCCCCGGGATCGCAAGCGGGTTACGGGCTATCTGGCACTGGGAGGGTTGGGCGTGGCGGCGCTGATCGCCTTGCCGCTCTGGGGCAAAGCGGCGACCACCTTTACCAGTGCGCCGGGCAGTCCGGGCATGGTTGTGCTCGATAACTATGCGCTGACCCTGACCTGGCTCTTCCTGCTGATTGGCGCGATTGCGATTGCGATCTCGCTGGATTACCTGCCCCGGCAGGGAATTGAGCAGGGGGAGTTCTACCCGCTGATCCTGTTTGCCGTGGGCGGCATGATCCTGATGGCCCAGGGCACCGATCTGATCGTGCTCTTCCTGGCGATTGAACTGCTCTCGATTACGCTCTATGTGCTGACCGGGTTTGCCTACCCGCGCCTGTCTTCGGAAGAGGCGGCGATGAAGTATCTGCTGCTGGGGGCGTTTGCGGCGGGCTTCTTCGTCTATGGTATTGCACTGGTCTTTGGGGCCACCGGCAGCGTGAACCTCTTTGAGATTGGTCTGTTTATGTCCGAACTCGAAGCGGGTGTTATGCCGATCCTGCTGGTGGTGGGCATAGGATTGATCCTGGTGGCGTTTGGCTTCAAGGTCGCGCTGGTGCCGTTCCATATGTGGACACCGGATGTGTACGAGGGATCGCCAACGCCCGTAGCGGCGTTTATGTCGGTGGGCACCAAGGGGGCGGCCCTGGCGGGACTGCTCCGTATCCTGGAGATTGCGGTTCCAACCCTCGCTGATAGTTGGACACCTATCCTCTGGATGATGGCGGCCCTGACGATGATCTGGGGCAATGTCGCCGCGCTGGTGCAGAACAATGTTAAGCGCATGCTGGCCTACAGCAGCATCGGCCATGCC
>CAKZQX010000575.1 GCA_937141995.1 uncultured Chloroflexaceae bacterium
AGAACGTACTCTTGAAAAAGCTTGGCGTGAGAATAGGAATAAAAAAAGTTGTGGTTTCCAGTGCCTGATCAATGCGCTGCTCAAACTGCTGTCCCAACTTGATATCTTTAATATCCTGAAAGATATGAAATGGCTGCCCAGTATGGGCACGTACCTCGCCACTCAATCTTTCACAAAAGATAGTGAGAGCCGTGCCGTTGTGCTCATCATCGAAGCGCGTATAGCTCATTAGCGCGTCTGGTTGCTGCTGGGTCATATGGAATCGCTATTGAACCACGAATATCACGAATATTCACTAACCTAACTCATGTTTTGGGCGTATGTACGATATTTGTGATTAACTTCAAAGTTTGGCCTGGATGAACCGCATATATTCTGCTGTCCAGTATAGCATGCCTGAAACCAAGGTGCCAACACACCCCGCACCCGACAGCATGGCGACCACACGCCAAAACCACCCATCACTCCTCCCCATCCAACTCCCGATCATCCCGCATAAGCTGATCCGTGGAGACATTGAAGAAGAGGGCCACTTTGAGGACAAAATCAGCCGTTGGTCGGCGCTTGTTATGCTCAACATCACCAACATAGCTATGGGCATTGTATCCCAGTGCCTGCGCTAACTCGCGCACGGTCATACCCCGCCGGGTACGGAGCGTGCGCAGCTTTTCACCAAATCGTTGCATTTACCCAGGCGTTTCCTTACCCATTATTATCGAGTTCCAGATCATCCCGCAAGAGCTGATCTGTGGTTACATTGAAGAGCAGCGCCGTCTTGACGGCAAGTTCTGCGGTAGGCTGTCTACGGTTCGTCTCAATGTCGCTGATGTGTCCCGTACTGGTGTAGCCGAGGGCATCGGCCAGTTGCTGCATGGTCATTCCGTGGCGCATACGGAGCGCACGGAGCTTTTCCCCAAACCGCTGTATCACTGGTCACCTGCACATATTGACAAATGCGCAGGAGCATGGTACTCTTTCTCGCAAATAACGAGTAAGCAAGAAAGAGGACGCTCCCTGCATCTATCGGCATTAGCGTTCTACGGATTACGGACTACAGACTACAGACTACAGACTACGGACTACGGACTACAGACTTCGGACTACGACGCACGAGCCATGCGCCGCGGCGGGGCCATTGTAGCACATGCCCCTGTCCTGGTCGCGCTGCGGCATGCTCGTCACACGGCGGGTGTGTACCCGCAGGAGGGTGAGTGGATGAATGACGACGTTCAGACGGCCCTGGAGGAAGTGAGCGCAACCCAGGTTGGCTATACGTTCTTGCGGCACCTGGGGTTTATCCTGGATGAGTTGAGCAGCCAGGGACTGGAGATCTGGCTGGATGAGGAGCGGGCCTGGCACTGGCGCTGGGCGGCGACCGAACTGGCGGCGGAGCGTGGGTTCTGGGCGCTCGGCGAGGCGCTGATCGACGCGGTGGGTGCGCGCTACCCGACCGCGTTTGCTACCCGCTGCTGATACCGATGGGGTTTCACAGCCACAGAGAATACGGAGAACGCAGAGGCCACAGAGGTAATTACCTGCAATACACAGCTTTATGAACGTTGAGCAAATACCCCGGATATGCCCTCCGGGAGTCCCGGCTTTAGCCGGTGGGATGCCTGCCGAGACCGCCGCCTACTGCCAGGCAAGTCTGGTCCGGCTGAAGCCGGGACTCCCGTTCAGCGATGTCCGGATGAAATGTTCAAACTTCATTAGCCGGTAGCTGCCTGCCGGGACTGCCGCCTACTGAAGGGAATGCCCAATCCGGCTGAAGCCGGGACTCCCGTTCAGCGATGTCCGCATGAAATGTTCAAACTTCATCAAGCCTGTTGTGCATTTTGTGGTTGATGGCGGTGTTGCCGGCAAACTGGTATCACGCCCCACGCCGCACGCAATCACGCCGCCCGCCGCACGTTTCCCGTTTCACGCCTCACGGCAGCGCGTCGGTGGCCTCTTTGACCACGCGGGCGCTGGCGCGGAGGGCCTCTTCTTCTTCCGGGGTGAGCGGTAGTGACAGCGTGCCCATGTTGCCCTGCCCGCCGACCACATGCGGCATCGAGATCGTGACATCCTCCACCCCGGCAATTTCGGGCACACGCGAGCAGACGGTCAGGATGGCCCGCTGATCATCCTGGATGGCGTTGACCAGCCGCGCCAGCGCGCTGCCCACGCCATAGTAGGTTGCGCCCTTCCCCTGGATAATCGTGTAGGCCGCCCGCCGCACGTTGCGCTCGCTGGGCCAGCGCCCGCTGATCAGTTC
>CAKZQX010000576.1 GCA_937141995.1 uncultured Chloroflexaceae bacterium
CGGGCGTTTCACCCGGTGAACGGCAGAATCGCCTGCGGCAGCATGGTACTGTTTTTATCTTTTTCACAAAAAAATTCACGTTGTGAATTTTTTTGTGAAAAAGATCGGGAATCTTCCGCCCTGCCGGAGGCGAATCGGGCCGTTCATCAAGATGAACACCTGATTTGGAACTGACCGCGTAACTTCTGTCACTTGATAGGAGTTACGCGGTTGCTCAACCAAAAGGTCATTTCGCCTGCGGCAGCATGGTACTTTTTGATCTTTTTCCGAAAAATTTGGCTCGGAGAGCCAAATTTTTCGGAAAAAGAATGTTCCATTCCACCCTGCCGGAGACGAATCGGGCCGGTTATCCAGGCACATGCCGGATTTGGAACCGACCGCGTAAGTCCTATCACTTGACACCAAACAAACATGACGCGAGATAGGGAGGGTATTCGTTTGTAAGTATCAGTCGTTCGCAAAAGGAGCAATTTCATGACCATTCGACCTGCATACCACTGGCAGTTTGAGGAAGAACAAGGGTCAACCGCAACAGATATCGTAAGCGGTGTCGAAGCGACGCTGCGGAACACGCGGTGGGTCGGACATGGTCGTATTGGTCATGCCATCGAAATAAATGGGAGAAATGATAATTCTCGGGTTGATTTTGGCAACGTGGCCGGTCAGTTTGGGACTAGCAATTTTACGGTTGCTTTTGGTATGAAGCTTCTGAGCACCCATGGACAGAATGATCTCGATGTGTTCGGTAACCGACGGACCGGGTCACACGGGAACTGGTTTTGCATTCGGATGAAGCGCGCGGGTCAACTCTCCCTTGAGGTCGATGAAAACAAACATGGTAAAAATTACGCGGTTGTCGCTAGCAATCGACGGCTCATAGATAAGAAATGGCATCATGTAACTGTGGTGCGAGAAGGGCGCTCATTAAAGCTGTATATTGATGGGGAGCTATCGGCTGAAGGAGTAGCAAAAACGGGTATTGCCGATATTAACAACGGTCATATGCTGAGGCTGGGTATGTCGAGACGGAAGTCGGCGATCGCGCGATACGAAGACATTCGCATCTACCATACCGCCCTCAACGCGGTACAAGTTAAAAACCTGGTTCCGCCAGTGAACCGGCTTTTGCGCGAAGGTGAAATTGAGTTGGTCGCTCCCGATGATGCCGCAGTCATCCTCACGGAAGATGTTGCAGACCTGTATCGCTTTTTGCCAGGATCCCAAAGTCTACGACGGCTCCAAAAGCTACCACGGCTCCAACCGCTATCAGGGTTCCAAAAGCTACGGCTCGGTCCAAACACCGGCGTTACGCTCTATCAGCGCCATTATTTTGCGGGCACTGCGCAAAAGTGCTACGCAGACCTCCCGGACATCAGGCGCTCACGGCTCGATACCTTTCCCGGATCAATACGTATCTGGCCAGCAGCCGGGGAACCGTTTACCGGGAAGTGGGTCATCAAAGCGCCTGACGGCCAGTTCTTGAGCCTGGGGAAGTCTTCCCTCACGACCGCGCCCCAGCGGTCATTCGATGAGCTTTTCCGATTCCACTACAATCTCCAGCACGCTCAGCTTCAGCTCCTGCCCGGCTCCGATCACGTCGGCGCTTCGTTGCGCGTCGCGCCTGGGGCGGAACCCGTGTCGCTCTTCGTGGATGCTTCAGATCGGCACAACGATGCGTTCGCTCTTATCAATGCGGCGAATAATCAGTGGCTACAACTCACCGAAGATCACACGTTTCGCTGGACCCGGCACAAAGAAGACCGCGCCGTTTTCGTCCGTCTGGTCAAAATGGCTGACAATGAAGGGCAAGTCGGCGCACTGTCGCCAGGAGACGTTGCCCTATATGAGCACGTAGGCTATTATGGGAGAACCTGGATCCTGTCTGACAGGAGTAACGATCGTTCGGGCAACTATGCCGGCTTGCAAACCTTCCAGCATTTAGATGAGCGCACGTCATCTATTCGCCTGGGGCCAGATACAGGTGTGACCGTGTATGCCCATGAAAGCTACGAAGTAACCGCAGACAATCGAGAAAAAGAGATTGAAGATATCGTCGAAAACGTTCCCGACCTCCGCGAAACGCAGATTGGGAACGATGCGATTTCCGCTATCAAAATCTTTCGCACGGTCGCACCGGAGACGATCTTCACCTCGTTTACCAGCAAGCTGAGCCAGGACTATCGCATGGTTGGCAATGACCTGGAAGAGTTTTCGGCCTATCGCACGACGCTCAGGGTGGCACCGGGTACCGGCCAGGTAGAGGTTTCGGCAACGGATCTTACTACGATTGAAGTCGCGGGAACCACGTATGCGATCGATGAGGAACGATCGGTCACGCTCAGGCCAAATGCGATGAGTCGTATCGTGATTACCTCTGAAGCGGATGGCATCCACACCCCCGGCCTAAAATTCCGTACCGGCGGCATGGCAGACAATGAGCGCGTAGTGATGTTCCCAAATCAAGCAGTTCATCAGCAGATTGCTGATCTCGAAGACAACGCACTGTGGAATGCGACTGATGCACAGGGGAACCGCATTGTCGATCGCAAGACGCATAGCGAAGCTGAGGTCGCAAGCGTACAAAGCACCATCAAGAAGGCGATGGCTACCGTGACCTATACCGCCGATGCCTCGGTCGATGCCTCCGTTGGTGCCCGTCGTGTTGATAGCCATGGGCGTACCCGCATTCAGTCAGTACACCAGGCCATTGATAGCACGGCGATCACCGCTCCCTGGGAAATAACGTTTGCACCGGCCAGGACCACGAGTGAGCC
This sequence comes from uncultured Chloroflexaceae bacterium, assembly GCA_937141995.1. Taxonomy (GTDB): domain Bacteria; phylum Chloroflexota; class Chloroflexia; order Chloroflexales; family Chloroflexaceae; genus CAKZQX01. The sequence continues at coordinate 2,775 of CAKZQX010000576.1, forward strand.
GACTGCCAGACCAGCAACCCCAGGGTTACGCTTAGACGAAGCGCGCATCCAGGAAAGAGAGATGAGCCAGGATGAGTTTATGCGGTTGCTCAGTCAGGCTGATACAAGGAGCAGTGCTGCGGCTCGTCCGCTGAGAGGCTTTAGAGGCTTCTTTAAAAGGATAAAGGATGCGATTAAAAAAGCCGTAGCTGTCGTGGTTGGGGCTGTTGAAAAAGTCATTCACGTCATTGTTACGACTGCTGAGGAAGTCATTGACTTTGTCGTTGACACGGTTGAAAAGGTCGTCGCTGCTGTTGAAGGGTTCGTTGAAAGGGTCGTCGCAGGCATTAAACAATTCATCGAGTTCTTACAGTTTGTGTTCGATTGGGACGACATAGTAGCAACGCAGCGGTATCTCGTAGCGGCGATACACTCAGGATTAGATTTCGCCACACAGCTCGCCGAAACTGCCAAACAACCGGTCGCAGCCTTCGTAGACAACCTGCAAGATACGGTAGAGGACGGTATCAACACGCTGACGCGAGCATTGGGCGATGATCCTTCAGCGGTGCAAAGGTCTGATTTTGCGCTGCCGGAAGCCGTCGAGTGGTTTTTCGCAAAGCTCCTGGGTGGATCGCAACAAGCAGGTGCCAATACAACACCAGATGGAGCGCCGCATTCGAGCGAGGATTCAGCGCCGGCAACATTCGTTGCGGTCCTCTTTGAACGGTTCGAAGATGTCGCTGGTATGCTACAGCGAGGGTTTGAAGGACTGGGTGAAACCATCGCGGCACTGATTGCGAATCCGCGCCAACCGCAACTGGCACTGGTCGCCATTTTAGAAACCCTCAGAGATGTCGTCATTCAGTCTTTGGACGTCGTCGAGAACGTTGCTCTGGGCTTTTTGGATGTTGTTGGAGAAGCGATCGAACTGTTTAAAAATTTGATGAATGGTGAAATCCATATCCCGTTTATTTCAAACTTGTTCGAACTGCTTGGTGCAGGGAAGCTCACGCCGCTGAATCTGGCGACGTTGCTGCTCGCTATTCCGGCCACGGTGGTATCAAAGGTTGCGTTCAACGAACGACCGTTCCAGGGTGCGTTGCCGCCTGATTTTTTGACGCAAACAGAAGCACGGCCGGCAGCAACGGTAGCGCAGGGATCGCTTGACGAACGACTGGTTGAGAGATCCTCGGATACGTCTGAGCCTGATCCCGTAGTAAAAACGCTTCGTTCGTGGGGAAGTGTGGCAATCGTGGCAGATGTTGTGAATGGTGTGCTCACTGCCGCATTAGATGTTACTCCTGAAAAAGCCGATACACAGCTCGAGCAAAATCCCTACTATGGGTTATTGGAGCTACTGAGCCTGGCGCTTGATCTCGTGAGTTGGGTGCCCTCCATTCCCGGTTTTCCGAAAGTTCGCAAAGAGGATTTCTCCGGGGACCGGGGCGATCTGGTGTGGTACTGGCGGACGGCTATTCTGGGGGTTGATATCCTATGGATGGGGTATGGGTGGGGGATAAAAGAACCACGCAACGTCCAGCGCATGAAGCGCGGCAACACCGGGACTATCCTCATGTTCACCGGGGCCGTAGCTATTGATGCCGGGTTAACCGGCTATTATCTGGCGGATGTTGAAAATAAACGCATCGAGATTCCGAATGAAGTGTTTTCTCTGCTCCCTGACCTTTTGTGTTTCCTAAGGCTATCTGGGCCTAAAGGCGCGTTGGCTCTCGCCATAATTGATGTCATAGCAACGCTTGTCACTACGGGACTGGGCGGGAAATTGCTCGCTGACGATGTGGCAGCTTTGGAGGAAGCGCTGCAAGGAAACTGAAAACAAGGAGGGGGAAGCCCGGACATGCAGTATTGGGACACGATGTACGATCCGGCGGATCGCGGAGCAGGCCCAGGAACACATCGACGTGCTGCGTTATCTGGCTTCCATCTGGTAAAATAGCCGGTTTGCATGTCACCTGCGTAACTCGTGTTATGCTCACAGGCAGCAAGGTCAGGAGGCAGATGATGGAACCGCCATTTCCGGGCATGGACCCCTATCTGGAAACGCCGGGCATGTGGCCGGATGTCCACAACAGTTTGATCTACGCCATCCGCGAGCAGATCCAGCGCCAACTGAGCCCGCGCTACAAAGCAGTGATTACCCCCTACATCTCCCTGGAACATCTGGCAATTGTGCCGGTACGCCGGGCGATTGTGCCCGATGTTGCCCTTCTTGACCATGGCGAACCGGGTGAAGCGGCAAGTGTGTCCACTATTGCGCCGGCACCCTTGACCCTGACGGCAGCAATGGAAGTCCCTACCCGCCTGGCACGGCTTGAGGTGCGCGTGATTGAAGATGAAACGCTGGTGACGGTCATCGAGTTGCTTTCGCCCGCCAACAAGCGTTCCGGTGCCGATGGTGACGATGCCTATGAGCAGAAGCGCCAGGAGTTGTTTCGCAGCGCAGCCCACCTGCTCGAGCTGGATCTGCTACGGGGCGGGCAACGCCCGCGCCTGCTCCAGCCACTACCGGCTGACCCCTATTTCATCTTCCTGAGCCGTGCCAACAACCGTCCCTACATCGAAGTCTGGCCGCTGTCGTTTCGCAAACCAATTGATCTGATTCCGGTGCCGCTGCACTACCCTGAACCGGATGCGCCGCTCGATCTGAATGCATGCCTGCGGCAGATCTATACCAGCGCGCGCTACGATCTGCAAATTGACTACCGCCAGCCGCCGCCACCACCCGATCTTGCGGAGGACGATGCCGCCTGGCTGGACGCGCATCTGCGTGAGCGTGGGTTGCGCCCCTGACTGCCGGACTTCCGGCCAGTGCTGCTACCCGGTGCTCTCCGGCGCAGACTTGAGCAATAGCAGTAACATCACCACCGGCGTTTTGGCAAGGATGCTGTGCGGCAGGCGCGGCGGCATATGCACCCAGGTGTTTGCCTGCGCCTCAACTACTTCCTCGCCGAGGGTTACGCGGGCTTCGCCCTGCACAAAATGCAGCACCGCCGCCATCGCCGCCGTATGTTCCGATAGCTCCTGTCCCGCCGCAAAGCCAAAGAGCACAGCCTTTACCTGCGCATCCTGATAGACCGTCCGGCTGATTGTCCCGTCGTCCGGGATCACCACCTGGGCCGCCAGATCGAGAAATGTTGTTGCATTCATTCGTACCTCCTGCTTTATTCCGGTTTTACCCCAACCAGTACAATTGCTGCCAGATGCGTGCGATAGTGACGAAAGATCCGGCGCATTGCCAGCACTCGCTGACGTGCCACCGGGGTACGTAGCACATTCCAGGTAAACTTCAATGCCCGGCCCGACCCCTCGTCCTGCACCAGCCGCTGTGGCTCCAGCAGATGCATCGGCGCAGTGCGTGCCGTCTGGACCTGGAACCCTTCTGCTTCCAGCAGTGCCCGCCACTCGGAAGATGTAAGCGGTCGAGCGCCAACATGGATGGCCTGCGACAGTTGCTGCAAGATCGTTTCCTTCGTGGTTGCGTCCAGCGTATCCGGCACCAGGCACAACTCGTGGATGCCGTAACGTCCGCCGGGCTGTAGCACCCGGTAGGCTTCACGGATAATCGCGGCCTTCTGGCTGGGAGTATGCATGGTTAGCATGGCCTCGCCATACATCACCGTGGCCGTGGCGGCGGGCAACCCGGTGTCTTCCGCGCGCCCGACGATGCAACGCTGATCCGGACCGGTTAGATGGTTGCGAACGACACCCGCCGCCGCTTTATCACGCTCGACCCCGATGTAGGATGCCGGATGGCGCTGCAAGGCAAACCGCGCGGTCACGCCCAAGCCAGGGGCAAACTCAACGACGGTATCGGTCGGCTGGATGTCGAGCGTCTCCAGCATAGAGCGGGTGAGCGGCAAACCTCCTGGACGGAGCACCCGCTTGCCCATGCGGGCTAACAGCCAGTGCCCGGGCATGCGGGACATGTTCAGCTCTGCTCCCGGCAGATGTTCGTGGGTCTCGGTCGGCATATTCATAGACTCCTCCTGGTATTGACACGACGCAGACAGTGGGCGTGCATATCAGCTATCCGTAGCAATCCGGACATCATTGATCGGGAGTTCCGGCTTCAGCCAAACCGGGCGTTCCCAGCAGGATGCTGCTGCTCCGGCAGGTAGCCACCGGCGCAAGCCGGGACTCCCATGCGTCACATGTCCGGGCTATTGTTTCAACCTTACCTGTATACAGGCATATCGTGAACGAAACAGAGTTAGTACATACTTGTCTGTAGTATGAGCATAGGCTACTTTCATATATTTGTCAAGGTTGACCATAACATTTTGGAGGGATTCAGGATAGCCGGTTAGAACCGGGAACGTGCCCTGATCCAGGCGATTAGAAAGATCTGAGCATAGCTTCAGGGGAAACTACGCAGGGAAAAGCCCTACCTGACACTGCCTGACCAGCGCAGCGTGAGATGTCAATTTCAGCGTATTAGGAAGGCAAAAATCTACACATTGAAAGTACACATAACTACTCGCCGGACAGCTTGCAGGTGGTGATCTTTTAACCCGATCGCAACCCAGGCGTCCCTGACCGCTATTGACATGAAGACAAGCGTGTGCTATGTTACGAAATAACAGGTAGGCCTTAAAACAAAGCAGATACTCTACAGGTAAACCATAAACTAGCAGGGTGCATGCGCACGCTGTGGCACGAGCCTCACACGGATCTCTCCGCTCGTACCGCAGCTCGCCTGACCCCAATCAAGAGGAGCGCCCGATGTGTCACCACTTTACGCTACTTGCCCATCAAACCGATCAACGCTTTATTGCCCGCTGCGAACATGGAATGATTCATCTGAACTGGGATCAGATAACCATGCGCCTCGCGCCGATCGATCTGTTACGGATAGGCAATGTGCTGGATCAGCTTGATGCGGATATGGATCAGCGTCTCTTTCGGGCCGGGCCGGTTTGTCTGGTCCGGGACGAGCGGGGGTATGTGCAGGTCTGGATCGGGAGTAGTTGCCTCTATTTGACTCCTGTGGATTTCATGCAGGTTGCGGATATGGTACGCATCGTCATTGCGCACTACTCCCGCATACCGCCCGAAAACAGAAGGGAAGATTCGCAACCATTCGACGTTTATCGTACCTACCAGGTAGCTCCGGCACGCGCAACCTTTCTGTTGAACTGACGGACTGTTTCCGGCCGGCGGTATTCCGGGCTCCGGCTCTGTTTCTCTGCCAGATCGGGGCATAGCAACGATAGATGTTGACACATCGGCATCGAGCAGACGATCCTACGGTTTCAACCGCATGAGTTTGCGCGTCTGGCAGCGTTATGCCGGCGAACAATTGAGGTTCTGGGGCCGGCACAGGGTATGGGTATGCCCTCCCAGGTGTAGGCTTTTTATGGTAGGGACGCGCTTCTGCGCGTCCGCAGCCCGTCGCAATGCGGAAAATACTGCACTGGAGCGGCAGCCGCTCCCACTGACCGCATTCCAATGCGATCCGGCGAAAAAGTCTACACTTGAGAGATGGGTATGCCCCCACTACCCCATGTCTCGCGCAACTAATCAAGGAGTATATGCTATGGCTAAAACGCAAGAGCAGCGTCTGCTGGCGATGGACGGACGTGGTTGGGCCATCCTGCGCCTGGAAGATGGGAATATTTTGCTTGATCTCGGCGCGGTATGTCTCATCTGTACTCATGCTGATTTTGTTGGGCTGACGAACCTGCTGGCTGCCGGATTATCACCCTATAACCTGGGTGACATCATCGCCTACGCCGGCCCGCGCCGGGTCTTCTTTGCGTGTAAACAGCATGTGCTGGTCCTGCTCTTTGACCAGACGATCCTGTGCCTGTTTCCGGCTCAACTGCCGATCCTGGTGGCGATGTGCCGCAAGGCAATGACAACGTTAGGACCAGTTGAAGTGCAGGAGCGGTCATCGCATGCGACTTTATTAAACTAACTGAATTCGACAGATCGCATAAATTATCGTACGAAAGTACTGCCGAATAAGCATGCGCCAATAACCGAAAGAAGATGGTTTATGTCCGTGTTTTCCCGTCTACTCATCGCCGGCATAACTGCTGCCCTGTTTCTCCTGGTGATGTATGCATGCATGGATACGTCTGCACCCACCGCGGGCGCAGACGTATCATCAATCGCCGTCGTGCTATTCCATCCGACACTCCGTTAGTTCCCCGCCAGCATTGCGGCAACATCAGTGGCAACACTGTCAATCGGTTTAATATCGAACGTCCTGACCAGGAAGTCGGCCACGTTTGGCGACAGGAATGCGGGCAGAGTTGGTCCCAACCGAATGCCTTTGACGCCGAGCGACAGCAGCGACAGTAGCACCAGGACGGCCTTCTGCTCGTACCAGGCGATATCATACGAAATGGGCAGGTCGTTGACGCTCTCCGCCCCCACCGCTTCCGTCAGCGCCAGCGCCACCTTGACCAGCGAGTAGCAGTCGTTGCACTGCCCGGCATCCAGCACGCGCGGCAGTCCGCCCAGGGTGCCCAGGTTTAGCTTGTTGTAGCGGTATTTGGCACAGCCGGCCGTCAGAATGATCGTGTCCTCGGGGAGCGCCTGCGCCACCTCGGTGTAGTAGCCGCGCTCCTTGTGCCGCCCATCGCAGCCGGCCATCACCACAAAGCGCCGCAGTGCGCCAGTTTCGATAGCCGCCAGCACCTGATCGGCGGCACCGAGCACGGTCTGGTGCGCAAACCCCACGGTAATCTGCCCCTGTTCCAGTTCCACCGGCGGCGGGCAGGTGCGCGCACGTTCGATCAGGCGGCTGAAGTCTTTCGGCTGTCCCGGCCGGCGTTCGGCAATGTGCGGAATGCCTTCCCAGCCAACCATCCCCGTGGTGAAGATGCGGTCAGCATAGTCGGCACGCGGCTGCTGAATACAGTTGGTCGTCATCAGGATGGGACCGTTGAAGGCCGCAAACTGACGCTGCTGCTCCCACCAGGCACCGCCATAGTTGCCCACCAGATGCGGATACTGCTTGAAGACCGGGTAGGCATGCGCCGGCAGCATCTCGCCGTGGGTGTAGACATTGATGCCCGTTCCGGCGGTCTGCTCCAGCAGTTCATACAGATCGAGCAGATCATGGCCGCTCACCAGGATGCCCGGTCGGGTCGGATCAACCCCCAGATTGACCTGCGTCGGTTCGGGATGCCCGAAGCGGCTGGTATTGGCCGTATCCAGCAGGGTCATGGCGGTGACGCCCTGCTCGCCACAGCGCAGTGCCGGCGCGACCAACTCGTCAACCGTGGCCGCATCATTCAGGGTCGCCAGCAAACCTTCCTGCAAAAAAGCCGGCAGATCAGGGTTGTGGTGGCCGAGCAGATCGGCATGATCGCAGTAGGCCGCCAGCCCCTTCAACCCATAGGTCAACAATTCGCGCAGGGACTGAATATCCGGGTTGGGATGCGAATTGGCGCGCAGACCCACGGCCGCACCGGCGGCGGCATACTGCTCAGTAGTACCTTCCGCCGCGCAGGTTGCCGGTGCCGGCGCATCTATCTGGACGGGGAGTTGCGCCCGCAACTGATCGCGGTGGGCAAAGGCGGCGCGAATAAGCTGCGTAAGCCGCTCCGGGGCAAAGTTGACATTGGTGAGCGTGGCGAACAGCGCCTGGGCCACAAACCGATCAACCGACGCATCCACGATCCCCTGCGCCCGCGCGCGGACGGCATAGAACGACAGCCCCTTGAGCGCATAGAGCAGGTAATCCTGAAGCGCGGCGACCGTCGCGTCTTTGCCGCAGATGCCGCGAATATCACAGCCGTTGTTGTGACTGGTTTCCTGGCACTGGTTGCAGAACATACTCATATTGCTGTTTCCTCCTGAACTGGCTTCGTGATGGGTTCTACGGAACAGCATAGCAGCCACGGGGCCGGCTGTCGTTGCGCCGGCGCAAAGAGGCTTGCGCGGAGGCGAAGAGGCGACGTGAAAGGGTGATGGGGTGATGGGGTGATGGGGTGAAGAGGTTTGGAACACGAATGGCACGAAAACTGGCGAACGACACGAAAATCGGTGCAGCGACCCGATCAGCAGCAGCCGTTGCGCGCTGTTCGCGGTCCAGATTGCTCCTCATACCAGTTTGCCATCAAAATAGCAATGAGCTGAAACTGACGCAACGGGCGCAGGGGCAGCACATTCCCGTTCAGAACCTCTGCGTTCTCGGTGTCCTCTGTGGCTATGACAACAAATCGGT
>CAKZQX010000577.1 GCA_937141995.1 uncultured Chloroflexaceae bacterium
GCCGGACCAGGCGGTCCCGGCAGTAGGTCGCGGTCCCGGCAGGCCTCCCACCGGCGAATGAAGGTTGAACATTCATCCGGACATCGCCGCTCAGGCGTCCCGGCTTCAGCCGGACCAGGCGGTCCCGGCAGTAGGTCGCGGTCCCGGCAGGCCTCCCACCGGCTAAAGCCGGGACTCCGGGTCATTCATATCCGGACTATTTTTTCAAAATTCATCAGGCGGTTGGGAGCAAATCCCGAAGAACCAGTTCGCAACCATTTTAGGATTCCTATAATGAAACCGGTGCCGTTTCCAGTGATAGGAAAGATGAGAGCAATGCCATCACCATTTCCCGGTATGGACCCATACCTCGAAGGCTATCTCTGGCCGGGCGTACATCAGGCGCTTGCCACCCAGATCCGGCGACAGCTTGCACCACTCCTGCAGCCGCGCTATGTGGCCCGCCTGGCAATCTCGACCATCCAGGACGAAATGCCGGAGAGTGAAGTCAGCATCATGTACCCTGATGTCGAGGTTTTGAAGCGCAAATTGATGCCTGAACCGTCCGCGTCGCTACAGCCTGACCCTGCCCCGCTTGCCGGGCAGGTAACACCGTCTCTAACAATCCCACTGCCAGTGATGACAGTGCGCATGGTTACGGTTGAGGTGCGTGACCGGGACGCAAACCAGTTGGTGACCAGCATTGAAGTCCTGTCGCCTGTCAACAAGCGCGAGCCGGGGTTGACCGAGTTTCGCCGGAAGCGTGAGCGTCTGCGGGCTGCCGGGGTGCATCTGGTTGAAATTGATCTGATTCGGCGGGGTGAGCGCTCCGTGCATATGCCTACGTTTGTAGATACCTCCGTCATTGATGCCGCGCCCTACCTGGTAACGCTGACCCGCGCGGGTGCGACCACGATGGATGTCTGGCCGATTCCCCTGGCGAATACGCTGCCGGTGGTGGCCATACCGCTACGCCCACCTGACGCCGATGTGCCGCTGGATCTTATGCAGGCGCTGACAACGGTTTACGCTGAAGCCGCCTACCAACTCTCGCTGGACTATCGTCAACCACCGCCGCCACCCGCCTTTGACGCGGCAACTCACGCCTGGATCGATGACCTGCTGCGGGATGTCCGCCGCGAAACACAGCCCGGCGAGTCGTCCGGCGCGTGAGCATTATTTCCAGGCGGCAGATCACCCGGCAGACCGGGCTGGGCTACCTTGAACTGAGCGGAGCAGTACTATGCGCAATCCGGGACATCGCAAAAAGCTCCTGTCACTGGTCTGGGTGATGCTCTGCCTGTTGGTATGCTGCGCCTGCACCACCCTCACGCTCCTGAGTGATCTGCGGGCCTGGCGGGATAGTGATACCTGGGTCGCCACGCCGAGTAGCTCATTTTCGATCCAGAGCAAAACCAGTCAGGTGCGTTATACCTATGTCGTCGATGGGCAGACCTACCATGGTCGCCAGGTACGCTTCTTTGAGTGGTTGTTATATTCAGACGGAACAGATCTGGAATGGCAGCATACGCATCGTGATGTTCCGGTTGTAACGGTCTACTACGACCCGGAGCAACCGGAGCAGGCGGTCCTGGTGCGCGAAGTTGAGCAGGAACGGGTTATTGCCCTGCTTCTCGGTATCGCCTATGCCGTTCTGGTCATTGGCGGGCCGCTGTTGTTGTTTGGCGCGTTCTGGTGGTGGTGGTGGCGCACCCTGTTTGGGCGAAAACGGTCAGCATGATCTGCATCCGGCGCGGTATTGGCGTTATAGCTTTGACTTGTGGTATGCTGTTACTATCAGGACGGATGCAACGAATACCATGAACGATTGCCGGATCCCAAAGCCTGGTATGCCTTGGAGCCGGCACCGGCAGTTTTGCATTTTCGCCCATTTCGTATATTTCGTGATCCAGCCTCCACTGCATCAGTCCTGTTAAACCGTCTATGTCTGGCGTGGGTGCGTCAGACGGTCAACCATGCAGAAGCATTGATCAGCTTGCACAAGCTGCTAGAAAGATAACGCATATGTCACAGGTAGAAAATGGCCGGGAAGTTGCCACGCTGGGCGGGGGCTGCTTCTGGTGCCTGGAAGCAGTATATGATGAACTTCAGGGTGTGGAGCGGGTAGTTTCGGGGTATGCGGGTGGGCATGTTACCAACCCGACTTATCAGCAGATCTGCGGTGGCCGCACCGGCCATGCCGAGGTGGTGCAGGTAACATTTGACCCGGCGCAGGTCGCGTTCCGCGATATTCTGCTGGTCTTCTTCCAGATTCACAACCCGACGACGCCGAACCGGCAGGGTGCGGATGTCGGCCCGCAATACCGCTCGATTATTCTGTACCACAACGATGCGCAGAAGCAGGTGGCCGAGGAGGTGATCGCCGAACTGACGGCGGAGCGCGTCTGGGACAGGCCGATTGTGACGGAGGTGGAGCCGTTCGAGGTGTTTTACTCGGCGGAGGAGTATCACCAGGACTACTACAAGAACAACACCTACCAGCCCTACTGCCAGGCCGTGATCTCACCCAAGCTGGCGAAGTTCCGCAAGGAGTTTGCCGGGCAGCGGAAGAAGTAGGGACGGAAGAACCGAGGGCGGAAGAACCGAGGGCGGAAGAACCGAGAACCTGAGAACTGAAAACCGGGGAATTTGACAATCAAAAGCCAATGACTTTCGCAGTGCTGTCTTTCGGTATTTTCCGACCAGCACAACCGCCTGATGAACTTTGAATTTTTAATCCGGACATGCGATGATTAGGAGTCCCGGCTTCAGCCGGATCAAGTTTTCCCGTCAGTATGCCGCTGCTGAGGCAGGCATCCAACCGGCTGAAGCCGGGACTTCAGGATAACATATCTGGATTATTTCTAAAAACTCATAAGGCAGCACTACGATCACTCATCAAATCCATAAGAACCGGGAACGTGATGCCCTGACAGGCAGCAGTTCCCGGTTCTCAGTTCTCGGTTCTTGTCGGTTCTGAGTTCTGTGGTTCTCAGTTCTCGTCAGTTCTTAGTTCCCGGTTCTCAGTTCCCGGCCCTCGAAGGTATGCAGCAGTTCCTGGGCGGCGACGGTTGCGGGCATCGTGCCCTCCACAACTGCATGCTCAACCTGGGTGCGCTCGGCCTTGACGCCGGGATGGTTGAAGAAGCGCGACCGCAGATGCTCCTCAACCATGGAGTAGACCCAGTCCAGCGTCTGGTTTTTGCGCCGCTTCTCGAAGACGCCCGACTCCCCGGTCTGCTGCCGTAATGTCTGAATCACGTCCCAGATATTATCAATCCCCTCGCCGGTCATGGCCGAGCAGGTGTAGGCTTTGGTTTTCCAGCCTTCGGTTGCTGGAGCGAGATAGTGCAGCGCCCGGTTGTACTCGCTCCGGGCAGTTTGCGCACGCAGTTTGTTATCGCCATCGGCCTTGTTGATCAGCAGCGCGTCGGCCAGTTCAATCACACCCTTCTTGATGCCCTGCAGTTCATCACCAGCCCCGGTCAGCATCAGCAGCAGGAAGAAGTCAACCATCGAGCGCACAGTGATTTCGCTCTGCCCGACGCCGACCGTCTCCACCAGGATGACATCAAAGCCGGCCGCCTCACACACCAGGATAGTCTCGCGGCTCTTGCGGGTTACACCACCCAGCGTACCCCCCGTCGGTGAAGGGCGGATAAAGGCATTGGGATCGCGCGAGAGATTTTCCATGCGCGTCTTATCACCCAGAATGCTGCCGCGTGTGACGCTGCTGGTCGGATCAACCGCCAGAACCGCCAGTTTGTGCTCCCGATCACACAGGAATGTACCCAGTGCCTCGATAAAGGAACTTTTGCCGACGCCGGGCACGCCAGTAATGCCCACGCGAATGGAGTTACCGGTGTGGGGGATCAGATGTTTGAGCACCTCCTGCGCCTGCTCCATATGCGCCGCCGAGTTGCTTTCGACCAGCGTGATTGTGCGCGCGAGGATTGTGCGGTCGCCACTCAGCACGCCCTCGACGTGATCCTCCACAGAGAGTTGGCGACGGCGGGGGTTACTTCCCTGACGTGCCGCCTGACTGCCGGGTTGCGGGGGCATACCGTCGTGACCACCCTCAACGCCCCGCATCACATTGGTCGTATATTCAGTGCCACCCTTTTCGGGAACCCATTCGGGCCGTTGTTTTTCGTCAGACATACATCCTACTCTTTTCTTGCTCTCTACTCAAAAAAGCTTGAGGTGTCAATCTTGATGTCGGCGCTATCGGGTTCGACTTCGAAATTGTAATTCATAATAATGTTAAAATAAAACGGAAAATCTGAATTCATTGTTATACTGTTATGTTTTTCGTCGCCACGCCACTCCATCTGAACATCAACAAGGCCCGTTCCCGTCACACGAATGGTATCTTTAGTAACGGTAAGTGCGTCGATATTCAGGCCACGAACGGTTGTAATCGAACTATGCGGAGCCAGTTGGTCAATTTCCGGAAAAGAAGTACTGGCGATATAATCATACAGAATAGTTTCTAATCCTTCAAAGGTGATTGTTTTCTCGCGCGGCGGATTAACGACAACCAGGTGAAAATCAAACCCATGTTGCCTGGCCTGCTCACGCAGATAGCGCAGATTAGGGGCCGCCTCACGTAGATGCGAACGGGCTTTGACCTGAAATGCAACGGTTTTACCTCCGCGCGTTGCAACCAGATCAAATCCGGTATCTTGTGGGTTTTTGACGATCTCATACCCCTGGGTTACAAGATCAGCCGAGAGTTCTGCGAGTTTGGCTGCTTCAAGGTAGTCTGCTGGTGCAATCATAACTCACCTTCATCTATTGGACCAAAGTATACGCTGTGCGATGTTAGTTGCCCTACTTCTACATAAAAAATATGCTCTTCCTCACTGCCCAGTAGTGCAATCAGTTCTTCATAAATATCACTGGGAAGATGCGCTTGAGTAATTCTAAAATCCTTTTTCGTGTAAACTTTTTGAGACAAACATTTTACGATAGACTCATCATCCAAGTATACCACCCCTTTAAACGCATCAATGATCGGCTTGATGATATTATCAACATCGCCGACGCGTTCAATACTATGAAACCAGACGATACGAATATACAAATCCCCATCAAATAGTTCTCTACTCGCAAAATGTAAGCGTGCAAGTTGTTCCAGCGCTGCCTGATACTTTACCCTCCCTCTGCTACCACTCGAAACGGGACGCCGGGCAACTACCATGGCAAACGTCATCGCTGCGTCTCCAAAGGTGGCGGCACAGGACATTCGGGTCAACGTCCTGTGCCGCCAGGCGTTTCATCGTCATTAGTGTTAATGCATCAGGTGTGCAATCACCAACTACGCCACCGCGAGGCGATCGTTCAGCTCCTCAAGCACCTTCTGCGCCGCAACCGGGATAACCGTTCCCGGCCCGAAGATTGCGGCGGCGCCATGGGTCTTGAGGAACTCGTAGTCTTGCGCCGGGATCACGCCGCCAATTACGACCATGATATCGTCGCGGCCCTGCTTGCGCAACTCCTCAACCACCTGCGGCAGCAGCGTCTTATGCCCGGCGGCCAGCGAGCTCATGCCGATGACATGAACGTCGTTCTCAACCGCCTGGCGCGCAGCCTCTTCCGGTGTCTGGAAGAGCGGCCCGATATCCACATCGAAGCCCATGTCGGCGAATGCGGTGGCGATGACCTTGGCCCCCCGGTCGTGCCCATCCTGGCCCATCTTGGCCACCAGGATACGCGGGCGGCGGCCTTCGCGCTGCTCAAACTCGTCCGCCATCTGGCGCACCCGGTTGAACTCCTCTTCCTCGCCAAACTCGCTGCTGTAGACGCCCGAGATCGAGCGGATAATCGCCTTGTGCCGTCCGAAAACCTTCTCCATCGCGTCGGAGATCTCACCCAGGCTGGCGCGCGCCCGCGCCGCCTCGACTGCCCGCTCCAGCAGGTTGCCCTCGCCGGCCTCGGCCGCTTTGGTGATCGCATTCAGCGCCGACTGCACCCGGGTCTCGTCCCGCTCGCTACGCAGTCGCTCCAGCCGGGTCACCTGCGACTCACGCACGGCGGTGTTATCCACCTCCAGGATCTCGATCGGCTCTTCTTTCGTCAGGCGATACTTGTTCACGCCGACCAGCGTCTCCTTGCCGGAGTCGATATGGGCCTGGCGGCGGGCGGCAGCCTCCTCGATGCGCATCTTGGGCAGGCCGGTCTCGATGGCCTTCGCCATACCACCGAGCGACTCAACCTCCTGGATATTTTCCCAGGCGCGGCGGACCAGTTCTTTGGTCAGCACCTCGACATAGTAGGAGCCACCCCAGGGATCAACTACATTGCGAATGCCGGTCTCATCCTGCAGGTAGAGCTGCGTGTTCCGCGCAATCCGGGCCGAGAAGTCGGTCGGCAGGGCAATCGCCTCGTCCAGCGCGTTGGTGTGCAGCGACTGCGTGTGACCCAGCGCGGCGGCCATCGCCTCAATGCAGGTGCGGGCGACATTGTTGTAGGGATCTTGCTCTTGCAGACTCCAGCCGGAGGTCTGCGAGTGCGTGCGCAGTGCCATGGACTTGTCGTTTTTGGGGCCAAACTCCTTGATGATCTTGGCCCAGAGCAGCCGACCGGCGCGCATCTTCGCCACTTCCATGAAGTAGTTCATGCCGATGGCCCAGAAGAAAGAGATACGCGGCGCAAACTGATCTACACCCATCCCGGCGTTGATGCCGGTGCGCACATACTCCAGCCCGTCGGCCAGGGTGTAGCCCAGTTCCAGATCGGCCGTTGCGCCCGCCTCCTGCATATGGTAGCCGGAGATGCTGATGCTGTTGAAGCGCGGCATATTCTGCGCAGTGTAGGCGAAGATATCGCCGATGATTCGGATGGACG
The DNA here is from genome assembly GCA_937141995.1 of uncultured Chloroflexaceae bacterium. Classification (GTDB taxonomy): domain Bacteria; phylum Chloroflexota; class Chloroflexia; order Chloroflexales; family Chloroflexaceae; genus CAKZQX01. The sequence continues at coordinate 6,829 of CAKZQX010000577.1, forward strand.
GTTCGGGTGGATAGATGTAGGTGTTGCGCACCATGTACTCTTTGAGGA
>CAKZQX010000578.1 GCA_937141995.1 uncultured Chloroflexaceae bacterium
GAGGCCGAGCGCCTCGACTTTCCGCTACCGAAGCTCCGGCTGGAACCCGGACGCGCCCTGTCCGGGCCTTCCGGCGTGGCCGTATCGGTCGGGCCCTCCGGTGTGGCCGTACTGGTCGGTTCGTTTGGATCAGTGGTTGCGGTCGGACCCTCCGGCGTGGCCGTATTGGTCGGCCCAATCGTCACTGTGGGTTCCATTGTGTTGGTCGGCCCGGTGGTATTGGTCGGCCCGCTTGTCACCGAGGGCCCAGTCGTTGATGTAACCGGTGGCTGGGGCGTATCTGTAGGAACCCGCTGCTGCAGCGATGGGTCGTCTTCGGGTGACGGCTCATTCACGGGAGCAGGTTCTGCGGTCGGTTCAACCGTCGGTTGTTCCACGGGTGTATCGGCCGGTTCCTCTGCCGGAACTGCGGTTGGCTCGACCACTGGTTCCTCTGGAGGGGCGGCGGTTGGTGCAACCACCGGCTCCTCTGCGGGAGGCGGATCATCACCAGGGGCTGCATCTGCCGGTTGCGTGGGATCGGCGGCAGGTTCTTCCGCCGTATCCGGGGGCGTATCGGTGGCAAGCTCCTGCGCCGGTGCCGGTGTCGGGTTGACCCAGCGATACGCCTCGGCGTAGAGTGGGAAGATAATCATCAAAATGCTCAACGTGAGCAGCATCACTTCCCAGAGAGTCCAGCGGACAGGTCCACGCCCTCGCCCTGGCGTGGGTTTTCGACGCCGAAAGAAAGACTGCATGTGCTATTCCTCGCTTCAGGTGAGCGGACGCGATTCCACAAGATCGGCAACAACGATCAGACGTTGGGTGTCCCAGGCCGTGCAGGTAATCAGCGTCAGCACAGCGGTAGGGGTGGGCGCCATAACTTCCACCCGCATCGGCCCGACACGTTTGACTGCGCGTATCTGGTAGCCATACTGCCAGCCACCTGCTTCAACCAGAATTCTATCACCAAGTTGGAGTTGCCCCAGGTCACGAAATACACTGCCGCGAATACCCGCATGCCCTGCCATAACGGTATTGCCCGTTTTGCCCGGTAGCGCCGTCCCATGATGGTAGCCGGCAGCATAGTCGGCCACCTGCCAGGCTCCATCCTGGACAAATACCTCAACAACAGATGTATCGACACCGATGGTTGGTATAACCAGGCGTTGCGGACGTAGATCAGCCGGTTCATCGGGGGCGGCCACGATCTGCGGTGCAAGATAGTCCGGCGCGGCCGATGTCTGTTCCATCTCCAGTGTTGTAAACGGCAGCGCGGGTCGATCTGCGCCGCTCAACCCACGGGCCAGAACATCCGGCGCAGATAGCGGTAAGGCCAGCGATGCATGCGGCCCGGATACCGATACCGGCGGTGCCGGGATTGCGGCAAGCGCGGGTTGCTGCCGGGACTGATGCAGCCAGTCACGCCCATACCCGTTGAGCAACCAGTAGGCAACAAAAATGAGTAGCACAACCGTCAGCAGCCGTTCCGTATGACGGAGAGCATGATCAACCCAGGTACGCAGGAGAAACGGCCTGAGTGCCAGGCGGCGTTGGGCATTGGTTGAGCGTAATGCTACAGGTCGTAGTGTTTCACTGGCTTCGGGTACCTGCGAAAGCAAAAGATCATGCAACAGTTCGTGTGTCGTATGATCGGAATCGGATGAGGCAGAGGAAAAATGCCTGATCACAAGCAGCCTCTTCTGGATTTCGCATGATAAAATTGATTTAACAGCGGTGACTCACTGGCTGGAATGCGAATGGAATGTATTGCTGTCGAGCTTTAATGACAACCCACCGTGAAACTGGCCTGATTATACACTATCACTCGCACGCGTGCAATAACCCTATGCCTGTAGAATGAGGAAAACCAGGACTTTCGTCATGGGACATGGAACGTGATACCGTGTCACTTTGTACCGGGCCAGGAAAATTGTTTTCCATAATGTACCAATCTGCCCTTGCGGATCAGTCGTATTACGAGTAATATAGAATGTCAGAATAGTAAAAGATCATCTGAGGATACCCATGGGCGCAGATAACCCGTCAAACCAGTTAGATAACGCTGATAATGAGCACATCCAGCACCCGCATGCTGGTCAGGACGGTGGCAACCGGCTCCGGCATGCGCTGGCAAATCTTGGGCTGTTTTTTGAGGCGGCTTGCGAGCGGGATCCGATCCCGTCGCTTCAGGAGATTGCCGGCGATCTCCTGCAAACCGACGATCTGGAGATCGCAATTCCGGCCGGGGTTGGCCCGGTACAGTATGATGATGCCCGAACGCTGGCACTACCGATTACGCTCGGTGGCCGTCCGATCGGGCGTCTGCGGATGCAGCGCAAACAGGCATTTGATGCCGAAGATCGTACCATCGCATTCATGATTAGTCAAATTGTCAGTGTGGTGCTGGAACAGTCTTCGCTACATGGACAGATCGAGCAGTATCACCAGCAGGCCCGCGCCAATGCCGACACCCTGGAACAACTGCTCATTTTTAAGCGCCAGATTGTTGGCGGTGTAACCGATCCGCTGCATGTGGCGCTGCTGCTGACCACGCATGTACCTGAGATGGTTGGGGGCGACCGTGCCAGCCTGCTGATTGTGCCGGAAGATCAGCCTGATGTGCCCCAACTGGTGTTGAGCAATGGCACCATTGCTTCGCTTGAGCGCGCCCGCGAGGTCCGTGATACCGGGTTGGCCGGGTTGGTCTTCCGCGAACGCCGTCCACTTATTATTGATGAGACCGAGACCGATCAGCGCTGGCTGTCAATGTCGCTCAAGTCATTCGAGGCTCCCTCCCGTTGCGCCATGGCCGTGCCGGTCGTCTGGGCCGGCCAGGTACTCGGCGTGTTGACTGTAACGACAACCCACTCGCGCCTGTTTGATCCGTCTCATCTTAATCTGCTGGAATTGGTTGCGCATAATGTGTCACTGGCGTTGCACAGCGCGACTTTGAAAGACCAGGTAAAAAAGCTGATGAACCTGCTGGCAGAAGCGGTGCATGATCTGCATGCACCGCTCCAGTCAACGCGCCAGATGCTCCAACATCTCCTACCGGAACAACCGGATGTATCCGATGAGACGCAGATAGCGGTCACTGTCGGCGACCTGCGCGCCCTGGCTGCGGCAACGAACCGGATCAATACTACCGCAGAGCAGATCCGGCGTACCCATGATGAATTGTTGACCCTGCAACAGGCGGTGGTGGCGCCGCAACCATCCGCAGATACTGCGCCGGATGCGCCGAACCCAGAGGATTGACGGCCCGGCTAGAGGGAGACTACAGGCTATATCTGATGCTTTTATTTTGCGTTCAGGGCATGCGCAATCCCGGCCTGCAAACTGCCGCGTGTGTCGATCCCGCTCAGGTCAATCCCCAGATGCACAATTGTCTGCGCAATCTCCGGTCCGATGCCGGTCAGTAGTACCTGTGCCCCCAGCAGTCGGACGGCATGCGCGACACGGATAATCGCGCCGGCAACTTGTGTGTCTATCATTTGCATCCCGGTGATGTCCAGGATCAGTATGCGGGCCTGGTAGCGCGCTACCCCTTCCAGCAGCGCCTCCAACACCTGCTGCACACGTTGGGAGTCAACCACGCCGATAAGCGGCATCATAACAATCCGATCAGTAATTGGGATAAGCGGTGTTGAGAGTTCGCGCAGGGCGGCCTGCTGTGCGTCGATGATCTGCTGCTGCAGCTCGGCCCGTGCATCCTCCGACTGTTTCACCGTGGTCATATCACGGTGAATTACCGCAATCGCCTGGGTCGCTCCCCGCTCATCCCAGAGCGCAAACATTGATGACTGGACGGGAAAGTGGCTGCCGTCGTGCCGCTGGTTGATGCTCTCGCCGTACCAGATGCCGGTTTTGCGTACCGTCTGCATCCCTTCGGATGCACATGACTCGGCCTCGGGTGCGACCGTTGCGCCAAGGTGCATCCCGATAGTTGCATCGCCGTACCCATACAGCGCGTGGTAGGCCGGGTTCGCATAGGTCACCTCCCCATCCATATCAGTGACAGCAATCGCATCGGGAGCATTCTCGACCAGCGCCTGAAAGGTGCGCAACTCGTCCGCCATTTGTTTGCGTCCGCTAATATCTCGCGCAAAGATACAGAGAAAGGCTTTCTCGTCAAATTCCAGATAATTGGCGGCAATTTCGACCGGCAATAGGTGTTCTGCCTTGCTGCTATGCAGCGACTCGAAGGTGAGCGCGCCATACTTGCGGGTCGCTTTCCAGGCCACTTCCCATGTCTCCTCGGTCATCTCCAAATCAATATCGACAACCCGTTTGGTCAGCAGTTCTGCATGCGAGTAGCCCAACCGTTGACACGCGGTATCATTGACATAGCGGTGATGACCGGCGGGATCAACCCAGTAGACGCTGTCGCCGCAGTGATCCAGGCAGAACTGCCCCAGCCGCAGTTGCTCCTCCGTCTGCCGCTGCCTGGTGATTTCCGTCACCAGACCACCCGTCGCAATCAGAGTTTCACTGGCATCGTACAGGGGGAACCCGAACACCCGAAAGTTGCGTGCTTCACTCCCGTCTCCAACCGTTGCCTCTAGTTCAACCGGCTGTCCTGTTGTGCTGACCTGCTGCGCGGCGGTGTGCCAGATCGCCTGCACCTCTGCCGGAAAATGTTCCCTATCCCTGCTGCCGTTAACTGCCGTTGGAGCAGCATATTGCGCGACGGCATGCCGGTTTGTGAGCAGCGTGTGCCCCTGAAGATCCTGCACAACCAGTGTCGCCGGAATCTGCGCGATAACCCCGTGCAATATAGGGAGCAGATCCGTTGCCGGCGTGGGAGCCGGCGTGGGCCCGGCCTGCTGCTCGAGTTCGGTGATTCGTTGTTGCAAACGGGCATTCTCAGCGCGCAGGGTCTGGATCGTCTCAACGTCGCTGGTCATGGTATACCTCCATAGTGCTGCTCTGGTGTCACCCTGGTCAACAGGCACAGCACCTGCTCAGAGCAGATGCGCTGATATTCGGGCGTACAACGGCAATCTCCCGCGCCACGAGAAGCGCCGACAGATTTTCACTAGCAAGTATACCAAAGAATAGTAGTGTTTTATATATACTACAAGCCATAGTATATATGGAAATGGGGTTTGCTGGAGTGCGAAGCAATCTTGCCACCAGACGCGGGACTGATCACCGGATCGGCCGAGCAACCTGATGGCAAGTATAAGCCCAAAGGTTTCTGGAACGGGCCAGAACCCTTTGAGTGCCGCATAACCAGATTGAATGGAGATGATGGGGAGAGAAAACGGTAAACCGGTGTTCTGCGTGGAACGATTAAGCGACTGAATTGTCGAATTTTGGATAACACAAAGGCCGCTGCTGAAGCGGCCTTTGTGCGGAGGTCAATGTGAACTACTAGACTGCCACACACCCATATTATAGGCGCTAACCCGCAAAAACGTACCGGCCATGGGGCTAGAGTGCCGCCTGGTCAACTGACCAGTAGCTAGATTTACCGTTCGCTTATTTATTCCGGTGGTTTGCACGAATACTCCATCTTTCTGGTATAGTTCTCAAGACCACGAGTTACGCGGTCACAAACTCAGAAGGATGATTTGCCTCCGGCACCGCAGAAGACTACATCTTTGTTCACACAACGCTTGCACTCTGTGCCAATGTTGTGTGAACAAGACATAAACGTACCATGTTGCGGCGGATGAAGACTGCCTTCAGGGAAGTACATAAAGGAAAAAGCAAGTCAACATGAAAAGAGACCTTTTCTTTAGTGTTATAATTCCTACATACAACCGACGAGATGCACTGGAGCAGACGATAAGATGTGTGCTTCTCCAAAGCTATCCTTCACACCGTTATGAACTAATTGTGGTTGATGATGGTTCTACTGATAGTACAGGCAAATATCTTCAGCAACTCGCGTTTGCAGGAAGCTTACGCTTTATTAGTCAACGTAATGCCGGTCCTGCTGCCGCACGTAATGCAGGAGCACAGATAGCACATGGAGAGGTGCTGGTCTTTACTGACGATGACTGTCTGCCTGAACCAGGTTGGTTAGCCGCACTGGATGCCGGCTATAATAACCCGTATAATCAATACCGAGCAGCTATTGGTGGGCCAGTGCGTAACCAGGCAAGCGAACACTGGTTAAACCGTTTAGCTGCTGTGCAAGAGCAGCATCGCAGCAACGATGCAGAAGCTCCCGAGTTTCTCGACACAGCCAACGCTTCTTATCGTCGTACGGTATTTTTGCAAGTAGGTGGATTTCGAGAATTCCTACCATTTCCAAGTAGCGAAGATACTGACTTGAGTCTGCGTTGTATTATGGCAGGCTACGCTCTGCATAGTATGCCCGACGCTATTGTCTATCACGCTGGTCGTACTTGCCTGCGCAGTTTACTGAAACAGTCGTGGCTACGTGGTATAAGCGAAGGATACATACGTGTGATGTATGCAACATTCCGTGCATTTACTCCTTCGGAAAAATGGAGCGGTATGGTTCATTTATGGTTAAACCGCATGGTAGCCCTGGTGGACTACACCCCTTTGTTAATTCGCCCGTTAATACGAGGTGGTATAGTATCATTTCGTATGGCTTTGCTTACTGTATCAGAGATGTGTTTCTTTTTTTGCACTCTCCTGCCTCGCCAAGTTGTACGCTATCATATGCAAAAATCGGCATCAATACATATAGGATTATACCTTCTTGTTGAAAGTTTATGCTATCTACTGCGCTGGATGGGCCGTGTTGTTGGTACATTTCGTTGTGAAGTGCGGGAAACTGGTTGGCAGCGCATAAGCCGACAATTTCATGAAAATGAATAGTTGTGTACCACGCTGCCGTAGGCGAAGACCGCCTTCAGCGAAATACAGAGTTGATATGCATGCCTACCGCGTAAATGGTGTAATTAGAG
>CAKZQX010000579.1 GCA_937141995.1 uncultured Chloroflexaceae bacterium
CCGCCTGCTCGGTTTGTGCGGGTTGCGGCACCCCCTCGTTCAGGCTGCCGCTGCGGAAGCCCGCCAGGTCCAGGGTGACATAGGTGAAGCCAATGTCGCGCAGTTTGTGCTGGATGCGCCGGCGGGTGGCGGGTTGGGCCACGCGCAGAATATCGTCGGGTTCGCCCTCCAGGCGGGCGACCTCGCCATGGTGCCGCACGCGCACCTGCCGCAGCCCGATTTCCCGCTTGAGAAACGCCTCGGCCTGCGCCACCTGTCCCAGCGCCTCGACCGTTACCGCGCGACCGTAGGGAATGCGCGAGGCCAGGCATGCCATTGCCGGCTTGTCGTGCGTGGGCAGGCCACGCCGTTGCGACAATGCCCGAATGTCGGCCTTGCCCAGACCGGCCTCCAGCAGGGGGGCGCGGATACCATGCTGTTGCGCGGCCTGCATCCCCGGCCGGTGATCTCCTAGATCGTCGGCGGTTGCGCCATAGACCACGGCAGCAAATCCGCGTGCGCGGGCCAGCGGCCAGAGCGTAGTAAACAACTCGTCTTTGCAGTGAAAACAGCGGTTGGGATCATTGCGCACATAGTCGGCGTTGGCAAGCTCGTCGGTCGTTACGATCTCCAGGGGGACACCGATCTGTGCGGCCAGGGTGCGCGCCTCGTCCAGCTCCTGCGCGGGCAGACTGGCGGAGCAGGCGGTCACGGCCAGCACCTTGTCGGGGCCGAGGGTATCGCGGCAGGCGGCCAGCAGGTAGCTGCTGTCAACCCCGGCGGAGAAGGCCACGACCACCGACTCCAATGCGCCGATGATGCGCTGCATGTGGGTGGTTTTAGCTTCCAGCTTCGTCATGGAGAAATTTCCTCACGGTTTCATCAAAGAGTTCGGGTTCCTGCCAGGCGATGATATGCCCGGCCTCGGCCCGGAAGATTAGCCAGGAGCGGGGAATCGCATCGGCGACCACGCGGGACTGGCGTTCCGGGCAGAAGGGATCGCGTCCCCCCTGGAAGATCAACACCGGAATGCGAATGCTGTCCAGGCAGGGGATCACCTCGGCTCCCGTCGCTTCCAGTTGTTCCATCGCCGTCAGCAGGCCATCGTGGAGGCGGGGCCAGCGCTCCGCGCCATGCTGCGCCTGCATGTAGCGCTCCCAGGCGGGCGGCGTGGTTGCGTTTCGCTGGCGGTGCGCGCCCAGGGCTTCCGGGCCGATCTGCGAGAAGACGCCATCCAGGATCAGCGCCGCGATATGGTAGGGCTGCTCGCAGTAGGCGTTGAGCGCCGATATCCCGCCCGCGCTCATGCCGAACACCGGCACGGTATCTTCGGGAAAGAGCGTCTCCAGCAGGTCGGAGAGCGCCTGCCCCTGGAGTGTAAAATAGTCGCGGGTGAACAGGTTATCCGGCATGGCGGAGTGCCCGTGCCCCAGCAGATCGACGCTAACGACCTGGTATTCGTCGGCGAACCGGCGGGCCAGTTTCTCCTGGCTCGCGGCAGTCATGGTGTTGCCATGGATCAGCATTAGCGGACGGCCGCTGCCGACGGTCATATAAAACATCGCGCCGTGGCGCGTTTCAACATAGCTCATGCTAGTTCTGCTTTTCGTTCAGGTTATGAGACGAAGGACGAAAGGTGAAGAACAAAGGACCGATGTGCGATGTTTGCTGGTTGCTCTCCTTGATCATACTTCGGGGCGTGGGGGGAGTCAAGGATTGAGAACCGAGAACTGAGAACTGAGAAGCCCGATCAGGCGCTGCCAAAATAGCGCAACGCGAGACGCAGGCGCTCTTCCAGGTCGCCGGGGGCATCGGAGGGCAGGGCGGCAATAGCAGCACCGGCTTCGGCGCTGCTGTAGCCCAGGCTGACCAGCAGATCCGCCAGTTCGTTGTTGACTGCCAGCACCGCCGGGGGCGCTTCCGGTTGCGCCGCGGGCAACCCCTTCAGATCGAGTTTGCCGGTCAGCTCGAGCACCAGCCGCTCGGCGGTCTTTTTGCCAATACCGGGGATGCGTGACAGGCGGGTAGTATCCTTCTGTGCCACCGCGATGCGCAACTCATCCGGGGTTGCGGCGGAGAGCATACCGAGGGCCAGCCGCGGCCCCACCCCCGACACACTCAGGACTGTCTCAAACAGCGAACGCTGTTCGAGTGTGGCAAAGCCATAGAGCAGCAGCGCATCCTCGCGCACAACCATGAAGGTCTGCAGGTAGACCTCGTCGCCGATACTGCCCAGCTTCTCCAACACGGGACGGGGCACATAGACGAGGAAGCCTACCCCGCCGGTTTCGACCACCAGATGATCAGTGCCGATAGTGCGTAAAATGCCACGGAGCGAAGCGATCATATGTTTAGTCCGTAATCTGTAGTCCGTGATCCGTGATCTGTAGTCCGTAGTCCGTAGTCCGTAGTCCGTAATGTGCTGCCGGGTGTCACAGGTCGCGGATTACCATTTCGGCCTGGAAGCGGGCGGCGAGCGCCTGGGCTTCGGCAATGTGATCTTCCGGGATAGGAATGGCGAGTTTTTGCTGGATGGCACGATGATAGGTGGTGATCAACCGGGTTGTAAACAGTAACAGGGCGGGATTACCCGGCACAACCTGTACATCCGCCAGCGTGATATGGGGATCGTCAAAGGTGATATAGCGCCCCGGCAGATAGATCCCGAGCGGCCCAAGATAGACATCCACGGCTGTGGCGGGCGGCGGCGTTTGCGCCTGGCGATAACTGTTGATCGCAAAGAACAGGCTGACCGCCAGCACCACCGCGCCCATGATTAGCGCAATCTGCATGGCCTGCGGCGTTGAGCGCCCAAAGATCCCGACAAAATACCCTGCCGCCGCCGCGCTAACGCTGTAGAGCAGCACATTCCCGGCCAGACCGGCAACCGTGATCTGCTCCTCGTCGGTGTTGGCCCGCACCCGCTCATCGCTCACCAGTCGCCGCCATTCTCCTGCCGGGTAGTGCCATGCGACCCAGTGCTCCCCGGCGATAATGCGCCGGACAACGGGCAGGCTGCGGCGATGCCGCACCAGCACACTCAGCAGCACAATCAGCGCGATCGTTCCCAGCAGCAGGGTCGGCAGCACCGCGACCGCCGGACTGGCGCCGACCAGCAGCAGCACCTGGGCCAGCAGGATCATCGCTCCGACAAAGAGTAAATCGCCGATCACAAACCAGCGGATCTGTTTCTGCATCAACTCTGCATCCCTTATCACCTGAGCCAGTCCAGGCAGCGCCCAATGATCAACTCGGTCATCGCTGCGTGGTGCGTATTTTTCATCGCAACCGGTTGCGTGTCAAATCCATGCATCTGGGCAAGCGCGTGTATCTCCGTAGTGTTATCGTAGGTCATCATAAAATCATTCGCAAGTGAACCGGCCAGGTGAAAGAGTTGCGGATGATCCAGGTTGGCGTGGGTGTAGAGCCGCGCCCCGGCCTTCTTCCCGGCAGCGGTGTAGGGCGGGTCAAGAAAGCAGACCACGCCGGACTGGTCGGCATACCGGCGCAGAACATCCATCCCATCACCCTCGATAAAGGTAAACCGCTCGCGGATGCTGCCGATAGCCTGAATGCGGCGGCAGAGCGTTGCGGGATACCAGCGCGACCGCAGACCTTTGCCGTTCTCGCCCTGCTTTACTTTCCCCGCCCCCGCCGCCATGATGCCCCCACGATTGACCCGGTTCTTCAAGATGGTGCGAAATGCCTGTTCTTTTATCTCCATTGCCGGTTGTGCAAGAACATCCGCAACCGCTTCCGGGGTCAGATCAAATGTCGCAATGCGCTCGGTCAGCCAGTCCCGTGCAGCGCCGTCGCCAAGGATGGTTTTCCAGACCGCGGCAACCTGCGCATCAACTTCAACCATGATCACATGGTCGGCCAGTTGCTCAAACCCCACCGTCAAACTGACAATCCCACCCCCGGCAAACGGCTCGACAAACACCTCCGGCCGCGTGGTCCGGTGTGCCAGCCACTGCCTGATCCGGGGCACCAGCCAGGTCTTCCCGCCGGGATAGCGGAAGGGGCTACGCTGCGGGACTGTTGCGACGTTGGTGATAGTATGCGGTGGTGAGTCGTCCAGAAATGACATCTGTTGCATGAAAGTATTCCTGGCTTATCCAAAAATGTCGGTTAACGTAGGGGCATCTGGCGGTAGACTATCCCCTGATTTCTTTTCATCAAACTTGCGCTGCAACTGTTTAATAAAGTCCTCAACTGGCCCAGGCTCAGGTGATGTAATACGTTGTAGGGCTGATGTAAATTGCGTGTACACTGTTTTCGTACGAACCAGTTTATACCGATTTTGATTGGTATCACGTTGCAATTCATAAACTAACCAGGCAATATCTGCCTCTTCTGGTTTAACTTCTGGAAGTGTTGGCAGAGTATTATAAAATCCACTATGTGTTGCGACTGCCAGCTTCTTTCTCCATGAGTTAAGAATGCCGCCTTTGTAAATAAGTTGAGGTGCCAATCGCTTACGCGACGACGATAAATAGTCAGGACGTGGCGAGTCACGTCGATCAGTCCAATCCATTGCATACCGATTAGATGGATCTTCCATGTAAAACTCAAAGGGAGTACGTACATTCCCTGAGATGTAAACTGCCTGAATCTCCAACGCGCCAAAGTCAAGAATCTGGCCCTGGTCATCATAGGATATTAGGACAATATCAATATTGCCTGCCGACTTGCCGTTGCGATCATTCAAGCGGATTTCAGTTAGAGATGTCCAGGCAGTTCCTTCAGCAAAAAAGAAAGCAGCCGCATCAACCGCGATAAGCCAATCCTGGCGAAAACGTACAGGGCAGGTAATCGCTACATCTTCACCCTCATAAATGCTGCAAACTCCCAGTGGATTATTCGCCTTGTCTTTGGTACAGGATGGTACTTTATTATTGAATGGACAAAGACGATTCTTGCGGTAGTGTGCTGCTTCCGGCGAAAGGTTATCCGCAGGAAACCCAAACACTTCCGCAAGGGGATGAGTAGACATTGGTTAGGTATCTTTCCTGTCTATTTTACACGAAAACGTGTTTTCGTCAACTTCACTCTATTGTACCATCATATCGCATAAAGCTCACTCCGTCGGCCGGCCCCACACGGCAACCTCGGCAATCGCGGTGTCGTCGCGGTGTGTGCCGGGGTAGGCCGCCTCAAGCGTGATATCAACCATGGTTGTGGTGATGGGCCGCAGGATCAGCGACTGCATTCCGCGCTGATCCAGGAATGTAACCGGCAGCATGCTGCCGTCGGAGAAGCGCACCTGCGCCGCCCGCAGCCGGTTGTTCTCCGCAAACTGCCGGGCATCAATATCCCGGCCGATATCGAGGTCGAGGCGCGCCACCGTAACCGGCTCGGCAAAGCTCAGGCGCAGCCACTCACCGTTGCCCGGTCCCGCTACCCCTTCCACCCAGGCCGTTGTCGGGTCGCCATCCAGGACATGCGCCGGCTCGTAGGTAACGCTACCGCCGTCCGGGATGGCTGCGCGGGGCAGCAGTGAAGATGCTTCGGCGGTCGCCGCACTGGTCAGGTCGATTAGTTCAACCGGCGGCGCGGCCTGGGCCGGTTGTGGTACGGGTGTCGGTACCGGCGGCGGGAGCGGCGCGCTGCTAAAGTAGCGCCAGGTCGCCTCTGAGACGCTCATCGCATGCGCGTAGGCATCCTGCCAGCTTGCGCCATAGCTGCCCAGGTAGGCCAGGGCGTAGGCATAGCGCCGGCCGTCGCGCTCGAAGACGACAATCCCGGCATCGTTCCAGGTGTTGTGCGGCTCGTAGAGCTGGCCGACCTTGTGGTAGAGTTCAATCCCGGCAGGTAGCGCGTTGCCAAACGAGGCATTCATCCAGTCGGGTGCGATGGTCATGCTCCAGAGGGTATACGCGGTCTCCTGCGCCGGCAATGCAGTGCCCTGGTAGAGCCGCCCCAGGATCAGCACCAGATCATCCGTGGTCAGCAGGTTGGCGGTAATGCCGTGGCTGGCGGCGTAGCCATACTCCTCCCAGTGATAGCCCGGCGGATGGGTCATAATCGAGTCGCTTGCCCCCAGATCCCACATGATTGCATTGGCCCGCCGAATACCTGCCCCAATATCGCCCCCACCAATAATACCCAACAACTCGCGTGCCGGCGGCGTGTTGCTCGGTCCCATCGCCGACTGCACCAGCCCGGCAACATCCTCGGCGGTGTAGCGGCCCGCCGCGATATCCTGCGCCACGCCCATCAGGATCGGGATTTTGATGGTGCATGCGGCCTGCTGCGGGCGCGTCCCATTAATCGAGATCATCTGTCCGCTCTGCAGATCAAGCACACTGACGGCATGATCGCCATACCAGCCGGCAACCATGCCTTCCAGTTCCGCGCGCAGAGCCGCAAAGCCGGGATCGGCCGGTGCCGGCGCGGGTGGAACGGGGGTTGTCGGTACCGGCGTCGGCGGTGGGGGTGGCGGCGCACTGACCGGCTCGGCAATCTCGGTCAGCACGGGTACCGCCGGAGCCGGGGGGACATTCGTGGGTGATGGCACACGGGTGGGCGGCATGGGATTAATCGGCATCGTAGGGGTGTTGATTATTGCGACAACCGGAGCCGTAGCCGCAGGAGGAATACCCAGATACAGTGTGGCAAACAGAACGCCGGTCAGCAGCAGTATAACGCCGCGCATAAGCTTCTCCTATCGCTGGGGCACCGCAGACGACGTAGCACGCGTATCAATCGGGGGCGAAACGGGTCAGGTGGACGAGGTAGGGCTCGCCCAGGTGGGACATCTTCTGTTATAGTTTATTGTACCAGGTGTGGCAAGGCTTTTTGCTCAATGCGTCGTTGACACGCGTTACGCGGTGCGTGCCCAAACGGGACATTGCACCCGATAGAAGCCCAATTCGCCTGCGGCAGCATGGTA
>CAKZQX010000580.1 GCA_937141995.1 uncultured Chloroflexaceae bacterium
TGGCTGGGTGAGAGGTTCGGGTTGGCCTGGAGCATCAGCGCCACGACTCCACTGACCTCCGCGGCGGCCATCGAGGTGCCGCTAAGCTGGTAGTAGGTATGCTTTTTGTCGGGCCGGTCAATCCCATAGTCAACAGCGGCCTCTTCGTAGCGTGCCTCGGCGGGAGCATCGCCATTGTCGATCCAGGTATCGATCAGGTCCGCCAGAGTTGAGCCGTCCGGGATCGGCGCGATGGTACGGGTTGCCGGAACCAGCACATCCGGCTTGATAAAGGCCGACTCGGTCGGGCCACGACTGGAGTAGTTCGCCAGCTCATCTTCGCCGCCCTCGGTGTAGCGTCCGCTGCGGATTGCGCCCACCGTGATCACATAGGGCACATTGCCCGGCACGGTAATCGTCGCCGCTTCCGGCCCCTGGTTGCCCGCCGCCGCCACCACCACAATTCCCGCCTGCCACGCTTGCATCACCGCCTGGTTCAGCGGGTCGGCCCAGTAGGGCCCCGTCACCGGCGCATACAACGACAGGTTGAGCACCCGCACATTGTAGCGATCCTTATTCTCGACGATCCACTCAATCGCCTCGATCACGTCGCCATATGTACCGGCCCCCTCATGATCGAGGGCGCGGGCAATCATCAGGTTAACTTCCGGGGCCACCCCGATAGGCGCGACATCGGTTGCGCCCGTTACCAGCGTTGCCTCGCGGTTGTCGGCAATTGTGGAAAGGACATGCGTACCGTGACCATTGGTGTCGGCACTGTTGTTCTTATTGTTGTTGCCATTCGCTTTGGTGCGCGGCGTAAAATCGCGGTAGATAAAGCAGCGCCCATCGTTCTCGGCAAACAGCGTTTCCTTGTCGCCATCTTTCCAGGCGCCGGCACGCTGAAACTTCATAAAGCCCGAGTCGATCACCGCCACGGTGACACCGCGCCCCCGCAATGGGTGGCTCTCGGTCGCATCCGTGACCGTCACACTCCCATCAACACAGGCGGTCTGGCGGGTCGTGACCTGGGTCTGGTGCAGTTGATCTACCCCGGTCGCCGCAGATGGGTAGAGATAGTTGTCCGAGGTGTCGGTCTCGGCCTGATCCTGCGTATCGACCTCGTCGTCGTCCTCATCCTTATCCTTATTCTTGTTCTTCTTGTCTTTCTTGCCCTTTTTGGCAACCTGCACCTCTGCATCAACATTCAGGACAACATTCGGGTTGGACTGAAGCTGCGCCAGGGCAGTGGCATTCAGCGTAGCCGAAACGCCATCAATAATCGCCAGATGGCGCGTAACATTACCACCCGCCTGCTCGACAGCCGTGGCGGCAGCAGTGACATCGGAGGCCTGAACAATATAGGCGGCTTCAGCCGCACCGGCCGATTCCTGCGGATGGCCGGGCCATACCACCACACTACCAATCAGCACACACAAAAGTAGCGTGACGGCGATAAGCATGGACGGGTGATAATGACCAGATAGCTTCATCAGAAAACCCCTCTCATTAAACTGGTATGTAGTAGTCATACAATTCTGATAAGCAAATAGCCAGAACACGGTAAGCAACCGGCTCTACGTTGTTGAAACCCCCTTTCACATTTGCTATCCAGGACCAGTTCAGAATAAACACCAGAAAACATTGCAATTCGCATACCACTACAAGATGTAACAGGTATCGAATATTATGAACTTCCTGAAATATAGTTTATCACGCAAGTGAGTACTATAGCAGGAAGGTACAGCACTTGCAAAAACTTTTGAATAAAATAGCGAACAACTCAGGCAATTGACACATGTAAGATTATAAGCATGAAATGGTGCATGCGCAATGATAAAACGCTCATCTTGCGTAACTTCTCTCTATAAATGACAAAATATTCATTTAACGCAATTACTACTACAATCAGCACACTATACACGCGCCAATACTATCCGGATGCGCATGCATAATGCCGCCTTCAAGTGACTTTCCGGCAATATGACTACCTGAAGACAGCACCACCCGAGCTGCCGCTATGGATTATGACATTTATGAGCAAGACTTACGCAATGAGCATTCAAACCAGGTATTCGGGCATGTAGGGCGGACTGCGCCTGCAGCAGCCTGGTGTTGTTCCGATCTTTTTGGGCAACCCTGGTACTCCAGGCCAGGGTTGCCCACGCTGTCGGAGGCGCAAGACACCCGCTCACAGAAGATCGCGTAGCCACGTATTACCAAAGTAGGCGGCTACGGGATAACCGGGGTCGCAGTCGGCACAACCAATGTTGCCGTTGCCGGCAGGAGTGTCGTGGTTGGCGTCGGGTTGCTGCCATTCACCTGCACCGAAATGACCTCCGATTCCGCTGAGCGGTTACCCGCACCGACCCGGGCCTGGTTGGTCACCGCGCCGGCCCGGGTTCCGGCACGTACACGCACCTGAATAGTCACAATTGCCGGCGCGGCATCCTGGATAGTCACGGAACATGTAACGGTCTGCCCGGTAGAACAGGAGCCATTCGTTGCACTGACGCGCACAACCTCCAGATTGCTGTCAAGCGCATCCTCTAACGTCACCGCAACCGGAACGGTATCGGACGTGAAGAGCGAGATGCTATACCGGAACTCCTCCCCCGGATCGACCACGGAGGCGGAGGCAAGTTTGACCACCCGGATCGGGCTACCGATCACGGGTACCCGGGTTGGTGTTAGGATTATCGTTGGCGAGGGTGGCAGGGGTGTAAAGGTTGGCGTCGGCGGCAACGGTGTAGCGGTAGGTGGTAAAGCCGGCGTATACGCCAGAATGGGCGTGCTCGACGGCAAGAGCGGTGTGCTTGTGGATGATGGCGGCGTAGCCGGTTGTTCAGCGGGCGGAGCTGCCGGTGGTTCCTGGGGCCCTGTCGGTGGGGGCGGTAAGGCGGGTGGGGCTACTGGGGCCGAGGCATCGGGGAGATCGGGTAGTGCAGGTGGTGCGGCAGAATCGGTAGTAACATCGGGGGGTGCGGGGGGGATGCCCGGCTGATTGACCTCCGCTGCGGGCGGCATAGCCGGCGTTGAAACAATGCCCGCCGCCGGCGGTACCGGTCCGGGTGGTGCCGAGGGCAGCGGCGCGGTCGTCGGGCGACTACCGTCATTTGTCCCAACCATTGGCTCCAGGCGGAACGCCTGGGAGTGGTTCGGCAGCACGCTCAGCACCGGCTCCGTTGCCGCCGTGCCGCGCACAAATAACCCGACCAGCAGCACAATTCCAACCATCAAACCGAGTAGGGCCGGCCGGCACATGCGGCACAGCCGGCGTTTTCGCTGGACAAACAGTTGTCGCATTGCTCACTCCTGGCAAGAACATACTGGAAGATACATCTAATTTTCCAAGGGTAAGCATAACACCGGTCTGCCTAGAAGTATAGAGAAGAAAAAGTCATACTTGTGGTTGACTTATGGTCCGGCTACATACTGAGTAAGCCCGTCCGAGCTTATGGAATAGCAGCCTGGAACAAGTAGGATTTGTAGTATTAAATCTGATGATAGTGTTGATTAACAGGAGTTACGCGGTCGCCATGCAAACCAGGCATTTGATCCGATGAACGGCAGCTTCGCCTGGGTTGGAACCGACCGCGTAACTCCTGTTAATCACACGACTTACGCGGTCGTTGACCCGACCGGAGATTCCGCCTCCGGCAGGGCGGAAGAAACC
>CAKZQX010000581.1 GCA_937141995.1 uncultured Chloroflexaceae bacterium
CCTGATCGTAGACGTTAAAAAGGCGTTAAACAAGCATACTTCAATCCCGTCTGTGCTGTACAAAGGTACTATATGGTACCGGGACTTCCACGTACAATCCGCACGTACACGACGTATGGTCTGTTCCATTCTGCCGGAGGTGAAATGCTTTTTCAGGCCCAGTATCCGTCACATAACACGCGTTACGCGGTCGTTGACCCGACGGCAGATTCCGCCTCCGGCAGGGCGGAGATTCCTTGCTTGGGCACAAAAATTTCGCACTATGTGCAAAAATTTTGTGCCCAAGCAAAACGTACCATGCTGCCGCAGGCGAAATCCGCCGTTATCGGAAGCCAACGGCCCGTTTGAACGCGCACTGCGTACGTCCTGTTATGTGACAGGACGTACGCGGTCGGTTCCAATGATTGTGCTAACATGGTGTTAGCGTGACATTAGCGTTGCTCTAATGGCCTGTTAGCGGCCCTCCAACAGAGCTGTACTATACTTCTTTGCGTAATGAACAAACAAACCCACCTGGAAGACAGGTACACCGTCAGACTGCGCGGTAGTCTGGCGGCAGAGCAAGCAAGAGAAAGGCAAAGGAGGTAGTACCATGGCTGAGCTTTCGCGCTGGGATCCTTTCCAGGAAATGACTACACTGCGTGATGCAATGAACCAACTGCTCTCCGAGAGTTTTGTCTATCCTACCCATCGGGGAAACACGGCGGTTGCGCTGGATCTGTATGAGACTGAGAACGAGTATGTCGCGCGGCTGGCAGTGCCCGGCCTGCAGCCGGACAACTTTGATATCACGATGCAGCAGAATGTGCTGACTATCAGCGGTCATACGCAGCAGGAGCAGATTGAGGGTGTGCAGTACCATGTCCGCGAACAGCGTTTTGGAGATTTCACCCGCTCGATCCAGTTCCCGACGCCCGTGAATGCAGATCAGATCCATGCAAATCTGGCCGACGGTCTTCTGTCGATAAACATACCCAAGGCTGAGGTTGCCAAACCACGCCGCATCATGGTGAAGAGCAGCTAGACGGGGGTCAGGCGTAGCGCGTGACCCATCACGCAACCGGGCGATCGGGCATCCAGCCGGGTCGCCCGGTTGTTATACCTCGATCACCGGTCCCTCGCGGGCGGCTTCCAGGTGCAGGGGGCTTTGCTGTTGCGCCAGGAGCGTCCGATAGTGCGCCAGCAGCGTATCTATCTGATCATCGGTGCGACCGGGGGCATGGTGGAACAACATCAGGGAGCGCACCCCTGCGGCCTGCGCCAGGTCAATTGCATCTTCGACGCAGCAATGGCTGTGGTTCTGCACCGACTCGTCACGCATGTATGGCGCGCTGTGGATCAACAGATCGGCATCCGCAAAGAGGGCGATTGCATCTGTGCGGATCTGCTCGCTGGTGTAGCGCACATCGGTAATGTAGACCAGGCTGTGGTCGCCTTCGGTAATCCGGTATGCCCAGATTGACATATGTTCGCCGTGTGGAAACGGCCATGCGCGAATAGTCAGTCCACCTGCTTGAAACGGTTGGGTATTGATGGTGTGGAAAGCCTGCCGCGCACTAATATTTTCCAGGCTGTAGACCGGCGAATAGGCCGGGGAGAGTAACCCATTGCAGACCGCCGTCAGCGAGCCGCGCGTGCTGTCCGGTCCATAGATGTGAAAGAGATTTCCGGGACAGTGAATCATCCCGGGGAAGGGAAACCCCAGGATGTGATCCAGGTGCGTATGGCTCAACAGCAGCACCATCTCGCCCTGGCCCTGTCCAAAGGGACCGCTGACCAGCGCATCCCCCAGTTGGCAAAAGCCTGTTCCCGCATCAAGTACCACCAGTTCGCCCTGTGCGCCCGACACCGCCGTGCAGCAGGTATTGCCACCATAGCGCAAATATTCGATACTCGGCGTCGGCACTGCGCCGCGCACACCCCAGAACTGGACTCTCATGGCTGTTCCTCCCGGTATAACACCATGCCTTCGTAGGCCGCGCGCACCCGCAGGCCCGGCGGAGCCAGTGCCTGTTGTACTGCAGTTATGGCGTCGATCTCAACATCGGTGCGGTGTGGATCATGATGAAACAGTAGCAACTCGCGCACGCCGGCCGCCGCGGCAATTTCCATCGCCTGGCCGGGCGTGCCGTGTCCCCAGTGCGGAAATTGCGCATACTGTGCTTCCGTAAATTGGGAATCATAGAGCAACCAGTCGGACCCGGCCGCCAGATTGATCATCGCCCGGCGCATCCGCTCCAGCGTCCGCAACTGGCCCGCGTGCAGATGCGGCGGTTTGCCCTTCCAGACGAGAAACTCATCACCAAAGAGGATGGTGTGAAACGGGCCGGTATCGGGGACGAAGGTCAGGATGCCGGTCGGGCTCTCGATGCGGTAGCCAAGTGCGCGATAGGGATGGTTGGTGCGCGCGCTGGTGATATACACATCCGGTCCCAGTTCAAAACTCACATCGTGGTTAATTTCAAAAAAGTCGAGCGAGGCGCTCAGGCTATCCAGCCCAATCGGCAGCAGCGGATCGCTCAGCGCATTATCAATCGTTGTTCGCAGGGTTGACTGTGTCCGCTGCAATCCATAGATTGACAGCGCCGTGCGGGGCGAGTAGATCGGCGCAAAGAACGGAAATCCCAGAATGTGATCCCAGTGGGTATGGGTAATGAGCAGTTGCAGATGATCGGGCGGGTCGGGTTCTTGCATTAATGACTCACCGAGCAGACGTAAGCCACTTCCGGCATCCAGCAGGATGCAAGTATCGCCGACACGGACCTCAACGCAGGTCGTATTGCCACCATAGCGCATCATTTCAGCGCGTGCAACCGGATATGAGCCTCGAGTTCCCCAGATACGAATGTTCATTGCAATGTTGTTAGTTTACTTTGGTTATTGGTATAGGGAATAAACGTAATGTTGCACGCGTTTGACACATACCCATGCAATGATTTTCATTTGATCCATGATACCCGAAGTAGCCGTCTGTTCCAAACCGCGCGGGGTTGGAGGCATGCGTGGTTCGGAACAGACGGTTAGCACACGACAAAGGCCACTAAACAACCGTGCCCCGCAGAAAGCTCTCCAGGACCGGCATCTCGAAGCCAAAGATAGCTGTCAGTCCAGATCAAACACGCGCTTTCTCCCATCTCTATGCCTGCTGCTGTGTATGTCGTTTGCAAACGCTCGCACAAGCGCCCGGGTGTGCAAGCGATATGTCATGTGCCGGGTGACACCAGATCTGGCGGTACGGAATCTGCTATATCGCTGAATGCAATCTGGTTTGGAAAATCCTGTGTGATTAGGTTAAGGAGAGAACCATGGCTGACTTCGTCGAGCATGTTGCGGCGAAGGGCTCTCGCCCGGACCTGCGGGAGCGCCGTACTGGAGCCAGGCCGCTCCCCCAGCCACCAGAGATACTGCATGCATTTGAGCAGGTAAAAGGTCCATGGGCGCACCCGGCGGCGGAGATGGAACTTCCGGCGCAGCATGCCACGCTGCTGACCTGCCGACAGATCCTTGAGCGGATATCGGATGGCTACCTGGTGACGGATGCGCATGGCATGATCCAGCAGGCCAACCATGCCGGCGCTCGCCTGCTCAATATCCCCCAGGAGCTGCTGGCCGGCACAGCGCTCGCCAGTTTTATCGCCGCCGATGAGTGGCATGGCTTTAAGGCCCGCCTGCACCGGCTGGGCAACGCCGATACGCTGCAGGAGTGGTCGGTGCGGCTCCGGCCCTACAACCAGCCGACGGTTGAGGTGCTACTCACGGCTATTCCCGTGCGTGATGCGTATGGAACGGTTGTTACGCTGCACTGGCTGCTGCGCGCGTGGGGCGAACAGCACCGGGCCACGGAGCAGATCCAGCAGTTGCATGCCTCTCTGGAGGAGCGGGTCGTTGCACGGATTGGCCGGTTTGAAGCGGCCCTCCGGACGCAGGATGGGGTCACATCGGACGGGTTGACCGGAAACGCCGATACCGGAGCACTGCACCGGCAAGGCGAGCGCGATCTTCCCCGGCAGCGCGCGGAAGGTTGGACGGATTATGCACCGGAGCAGCCGGAACAGCAAGCAGCAAATGCGCGACTGCCGGGCCGGCATATGATCAAGAACCGCTTTATCTACAACCTGCTGCATGGCCTGGTTGATGACGAGGCGACGATCCTGCGTGATGCCCGGTTGTTGGGCCTGGATTTTGCTCCACCCCGCGCGGTAATCCTGATTGAGGCCGCCGATTACATTCTGGCGACCCGCGCCGGTCAGCCGGGGGCCACCGCCGACGAGCAGATCCGGCAGCGGGTGCAGACCTTGATCAGCAGTGTGGTCAGCTTTTTTCACCTGCCGAACGATACGATTTGTGCCTACCTGGGCGATGGTCAGGTGGCCGTGCTGAAGGCCAGCGATACCAAAAATCTGGTCTCCTGGGTGGATCAGCAGGATGGGCCGGATCAGTCCAGCGCATCGTGGGCTAATCTGGCGGCGCTCAAGCGGGCGGCGAGTGCGCTGCTACGGCATATGCGCCGGGAGATTGACGCGGCGATCAGTATCGGCATTGGCCGCTACCACCCGGGCATCCAGGAGTTGACCCGCTCCTACGCGGACGCGCGCGCGGCGCTCTCCCTCGGCCATCGCTTCCACGGCCCGAATGGGGTCTACTGTCTCGATGGCCTGGGTATCGCGGCATTTGTGGGCGTCTCGGATGAACAGACCAAAATCGACCTGGCGACGCATCTGTTGAGCCCGCTCACCCATGCGCCCGAACTGCTGCAGACGCTGGCGGTTTTCTTCGCCCAGAACTGCGTGCCCTCAAGCACAGCCGCCGCCCTGGCGATCCATCGTAATACCCTGAGCTATCGGCTTGACAAGATTAGCGCCCTGACGGGCCTGAACCCGCGCTGCTTCGATGACGGTGTCCAGATTCGGCTGGCGCTGGCGCTGCGGGCACTTCAGGATGCCGCCGCGTAGACGTAGGCGCGGATTGAGGTAGTTTGAGGCATCGTTCAATAATACTTCAGGAGTCCCGGCTTCAGCCGGATCAGGCGTTCCCGGTCGTCGGCCGCGGCCCCGGCAGGCATCCAAACCGGCTGAAGCCGGGACTCCCGGATGGCAGTTTGAAAAAATAGTCCGGATAGCGTGTACGTCCGTAGGGCAATCGCCGGAGCGCGGCTCAGTCTCAGGAGTCCCGGCTTCAGCCGGATAGCGGCCGTAACCGGCTGAAGCCGGGATTCCTGGGGCGCATATCCGGATTAAAATTCAACGTTCATCAGCCGGATCAGGCGTTCCCGGTCGTCGGCCACGGCCCCGGCAGGCATCCAAACCGGCTGAAGCCGGGACTCCCGGATGGCAGTTTGAAAAAATAGTCCGGATAGCGTGTACGTCCGTAGGGCAATCGCCGGAGCGCGGCTCAGTCTCAGGAGTCCCGGCTTCAGCCGGATAGCGGCCGTAACCGGCTGAAGCCGGGATTCTTGGGGCGCATATCCGGATTAAAATTCAACGTTCATCAGCCGGAACTCCGGTTTCTTCACTGCTGTTCGGAATTAATATGCAACATTCATCACACGCTGCTTTGCGCCTTTCTATCCTGGCATGAACCGATAGTACCAGCGCGATTGTGCAACTGCACAACAACTATCGCGCACCATAGGACAAATTTTATGCACCTGCCCAATGCATCCCCCCCCGGAACGGCGTAGGATAGAGCCAGAAGCAAACAATAAATCTGTGGCGAAATGCAAACAGAACAAACCGGGGTTCCAATGATGATGAGCCGGAGGCGCTTTGTTCTGTGTTGCTCTGTTGTAGGTTCTCTCGAATAGAGAGGAGCAGCCGATGCGCTTGCGGGCACTCTTTCTTGATCGGGATGGGACGCTGGTCCATCTCCGACACTACCCATCGCGGCCCGAAGAGCTCTGCCTCTACGCCGGGATTGCGGCGCAGTTGCAGTTGCATCTGGGAGCGGAAACGTGACCGAGTTGATGTCCATGCCACCCGAATGGCGCGCAGTGCGGCGTGTTCTGGCGGTCCGGCTGGATAATCTGGGCGATGTGCTGGTGATGACCCCGGCAATGCATGCGATCCGGCAGTCGCTGCCCCAGGTGACCCTGACCCTGCTGGCAAGTCCGATTGGCGCACAGGCCGGTCGCCTGAACCCGGACATCGACGATGTGATCGTTTACCAGGCTCCCTGGATGGACCCCTGGCAGAAACTGCCCCGTGACCCCGAACGTGAGCAGCAGATGATTGCGCTCCTCCGGGAGCGGCAGTTCGACGGTGCGATTATCTTTACCTCGTTTCGGCAGAGCCCGCTGCCCTCGGCTTACCTCTGCTACCTGGCGGATATTCCGCTACGCCTGGCGGCTTCTATCGACGGCCCCGGCTCGCTGCTCACTACCCGGCATAAGCACCCCGAACGTATGCTGCACGAGGTTGAGCGCGGCCTGGATCTGGTCGGTGCCGTCGGGCTGACCACCGAGGAACACGATCTAATCTTGCGGGTGCCGGATGATGCCCGCGGCTTTCTGGAGGAGACGTTTCCGGCGCTGGAGTGTCGCGCCAATCTGACGCGGAAGCGCCAGCAGCCGTACGTCCCCCTGCAACGGCCCCTGGTCGTGATCCATCCAGGATGCAGCATGCCCGCGCGCACCTATCCCTGGGAAATGTACGCGGAACTGGCCGATCAGTTGATCGAGCGGTTGGGTGCAGCCGTCGTGCTGACTGGCGCGGAAGCGGAGCAGGAGTTGGTCGCACGGGTGCAGCACCGGATGCAGCACCGTGCGCTGCCACTGGCGGGCGCGCGCCCCTTCCCCGCCCTCTGCGCGCTGATTGAGGCGGCGGATTTGACCATCACCAACAACACCGGGCCGATGCACATGGCTGCCGCACTGAAAACCCCGGTTATCGCCCTGTTTGCCCTGACCAACCCGCCGGAGCAGTGGGGACCGTGGCGCGTACCCCATCGTCAGCTCTACCACGATGTAGCCTGCCGCATCTGCTACAGCCGGGTCTGTCGCTACGGGCATGAGTGTCTCCGCCTGATCACCCCGGCAATGGTGGTTGAGTCGGCGGTGGAGTTGCTGGGAGAGGTGATGCAGAGTGATGAGTGACGAATGATGAGTGGATGTACCGGGATACGGACTACGGGATACGGATTACGGACTACGGATTACGGATAAAAAATGTGGCTTGAGGCAAAGAACATTCTGGCAATCCGGCTGGACAATATCGGCGATGTAGTGATGCTGGGTCCGGCCCTGCGTGCCGTCAAGGAAACCTCCCCGCAGGCCC
>CAKZQX010000582.1 GCA_937141995.1 uncultured Chloroflexaceae bacterium
TTCTGCTATTTGAAAGGTATTGCCCCATGACCAACCCGTTTCAGACAGTCTCTGACAGGAGTTACGTGGTCATTGACCTGACACCGAATCTCGCCTCCGGCAGGGCGGAAGATTCCATTCTTTGTGACAAAAATGTTGCACAAAGTGTAACGTTTTTGTCACAAAGATCAAAACGTACCATACTGCCGCAGGCGAAGCCGGCTGTTGTGGGCGTACATCTCTAATTTCTACGCCCACCGCGTAACTCCTGTCATCTGCTCAAACATTCAGTTTGAACGCCCACTACATACGTTGTGAACGTAGCCTACCAGATCAACCTTTTCCAATCAACCGGGTTGGGCGGGATATTTGCGGGAAGTTTTGGACAATCGCCGTTATGTGACATACGTTAAGCCGTGGTGGTTGGCTCACCCAGCCGATAGCCTAACCCGCGTACAGTCTCGATGCAACCCGGCTCACCCACGCCATAGCCCAGTTTGCGCCGCACCGAGCGCACAAATGGGCGCAGTAACTCGCGTGCTTCCTGCGCATCTTCGGTGGTGACGCTATGCGTCACTTCGAGCAGTTCGCACGTATCCACAACCTGCCCGACATGCCGCGCCAGATACTCGAGCAGGGAAAACTCGCGCACCGACAACTTCACAGGTTGGCCCGCAAACCGGATCTGATGCCCGGCAGGATCAATTTCCAGCACCCCGACCGTCAGCGGTGCGGTGGTATCCGGCGCGGGTGCGGGAGCCGTCGGCATGCTCTGTTGGAGTTCCTGGTGCCGGCGCAGTTTTCCCTCAACCGTCGCCAGCAGATCCTCCGGTTGGATCGGTTTGGTCAGGTAGTCGTCTACGCCCATGGCTTTACCATAGCGAATATCACTATCCAGTGCGCGTGCCGTCAGGAAGATAAAAGGAACGGTCGCCCACTCCGGATGTCGGCGCACCTCCTCGAAGAATTGATAGCCATTGATATGGGGCATGGCGATATCGGCCAGAATCAGATCAACCGGTTGCCCCCGGAGGACTTCCAGCGCTTCCGTTGCATGGGTGCATGGAATAACACGGTAATCCATGCCCTCCAGGATCAACTGCACCGCCTTGAGATGGTCCTGTTGATCATCCACAATTAAAATGTGTGTCTCAGGTGTCACACGGATCCTCCTTAAGCGGGAGATACAGCGCAAAGCTGCTTCCCACATTGAGTTTTGAATTTACTTCCAGATAGCCCGCATGACGTTTGACCAGTTCCCAGGCAATCGAGAGGCCCAGTCCGGTGCCGGGAATATCGCCCTGGGTCTGCGCCCGGTAAAAGCGCTCAAAGATATGCGGCAGATCAACCGGATCGATGCCAATACCGGTATCGCTGACCAGACAGGCGGCCCAGCGGCCGGGCGGTAGACGCTGGTTGCCCGGCCAGGTGAGCGCGCTCGGCATAGCTGCCGGTGCTTCCGTCCGGGGTATGGGTGTGGTCACCACCTGGCAGACGCAGGTGATCCAGCCGCCATCGGGCGTATATTTGAGCGCATTGTTTAGCAAATTGCGCATAACCTGGCGCAACTGCCCGGTGTGACCCAGTACCGGTAGGTCATCCTCACAACTTAGCGTAAGCGTGATCGCCTTCTTGTGGGCCATCGGCTCCAGGCTATCAATCTCATCCATTGCCAGGCGTGCCAGGTTGAGCGGTTGCTGCTCGCTGTCGATGCGCCCGCTGTCGATGCGCGAGATTTCCAGCACATCACCAATCAGATCACTCAGCACCCGCGTATGTTTACGAATATCCTGAATAATCTCAAGCCGCCGGGCATCATCCATGCGCGGGTAGAGCAATTCCAGGCTGCCGGTGAGCATGGTAATCAACGACATGGGCGAACGCAACTCATGCGAGACATTGGAGACAAACTGGTCTTTCATGCGCTCGGCCAGTTTCATGGCGGTAATATCGCGTTGAACGCTGACAAAATTGTTTGGCTGTTCCGGCCGCTCGGGATCGAACAGGGGGGCAACCGTCAGCGCGGCATCGTAGCAGGTGCCGTCAACGCGCTTGAGCAGCACCTCGCCGCGCCAGGTCTGCCCGCCTCGGATGGCCGTCCGTAGTTCTTCGACCAATTCGGGCGAAGCCAGATGCTGCCACTGTAACCAGTGTCGGCTCCGGGCGGGGTCATTGTTGGGCATACCGGTCAGGACCACCGCCGCCGGGTTGAGATACTGCACCATGCCTTCCATATCGACCACCATCACTGCTTCGCCCAGCGCTTCCAGGATCGCCCGGGTGCGGTCCCGTTCCTGCCGCAACTCGTGGGTACGCTCGACGACCAGGGCTTCGACGTTGGCGCGCTCGGCCGCCAGCGCCTGTTCGGCCGCTTTCCGCGCAGTAATATCGCGAGCAATGCCCTCAATCGCCGTCAGCATGCCCACCGTATCATAGATGGGTACATTGCGCTGTTCGATCCAGAGAATAGTGCCATTCTTATGCACCCAGCGTAGTTCAATCGGGGTGCCGAAGGGTACTTCGCTCTGCACAATCGCCGCCAGGATGTCCTGATCCGGCGGATAGATCAGTTTGCTCCCCAGGTCCGGATCGGCATAGTGTTCTTCCGGCGTGTACCCGGTGATCTGGGTAACGATCGGGTTAACATATTCAAAGCCCGGTGTGGGTTGCAGCCGAAAGCGATAGATAATATCCGGAGCATTCTCGGTCAGTCGCCGGTAGCGTGCCTCACTCTCGTGCAGCGCCTCTTCCGTGCGCTTGCGCATGGTAATGTCGGTAGAAATGCCCGCAACGGCATACATCGTTCCCTGGGCATCATAGAGCGGAAAGCGATATTTAAGATAGACTAACGTCCGGTTATGCAGGGTCAGCGTATACTCGCGTATCGTGGATGTCCCGGTGGTACGCGTATCCTGATCCTGGGCCAGAAACTGCTCGGCAATCGGTGCCGGTAACACATCGTAGGGGGTCTGCCCCACAATCTGCGCCTGCGGGAGTCCCACCATGGCTTCATACTCATGGTTGACAAACAGGTAGCGCCCTTCCAGATCGCGGGCAAAGATCAGCATGGGCGAGTGTTCCAGAAATGCCTGGAACAGTGCCTGGCTTTCCTGCAGGGCTGCGGTGGTACGTTGATGCTGGTCAACTTCGGCATGTAACACCTGGTTGGTACGGTACAGTTCGGCAGTGCGACTGGTGACTCGCTGCTCAAGCTCGGCATAGGTCTGGCGCAGTGTCTCCTCTGCCTGAACGCGGGCGGTGATATCCCGGTTGCTGGCGCGCTGCCCCAACCAGCGGCCATCGGCGGCATATACCGGCCGGCAGGCATGCCCGATCCAGCGCTCTACGCCACTCCGGGTGATGATCCGAAACTCCAACTCGGCCGCTTCCTCATCGGTCATCTCGGCATGTAGATGATGGCTCACGCGTGCCTGATCCACCGGGTGGATCAGGTGTTCCAGGAGGGCCGGATCGCCGATAAACTCCGCCGGGTGATAGCCGGTGATCTGTTCACAGGAGGGCGAGACATAGCGGTAGTGCCCGGACGGATCGATCCAGTACTCCCAATCGTAGGTCCAATTGGCAATAGTGCGGTAGCGCTCCTCACTCTCGCGCAGCGCTTCCACAACCCGGTTATGCTCGGTGATGTCATGGATAATCGAGAAGAGCATGGAGCGTCCCGCGAGCGTAATCGGCCCGGAGTAGATCTCCACATCGCGGATCTCGCCGGAGGCTAGGCGGTGATGAAAGCAGAAGTAGCGGCGAGCTTCGCTCTGGGCCTGCTGCAGTTCTGCCTGCATCGCTATGGGATTCATGGTGTTAATATCGGTGATATTCATGCGACGCAGAAGATCCGGCGGATAGCCGTAGAAGTCGCCGGCGGCCGGGTTGGCATCAACAATGACGCCGGTCTCAGGGTCAACCAGCAGTTTGACGGCATTGTTTTTTACAAACATGCCCTCGTAAAGCGCCGCGCACTCTGCCTGGGCCGCGGCGGCCTGCTGTTCTAGCTCGGCCACGCGCTGCCGCAGGCGGGCAACTTCGGCCCGGTCGTCTGTTGCGTCGGGCGGCGTATGTTCATGCATCATAGCGCATTCTCCAACATCCAGGGTGTGCATCGTCAGGATGGGGTGATACGAAATTTGGAAAGGCGGGTGCAGGATGCGACCGTGGGATAGTGATAGGACGCAGCACGCTGCGCCCCTCCGTGGTGGCGTTCGCTGAAATCTATAACCTGAACCTGTATTTTACACAAGTTACGCGGTTGCTCACCCAAAAGGAACTTTCGCCTCCGGCAGGGCGGCAGATGCTCTTCTTGTTCACGCCCATGTTACACTGTGTGCAACATGGGTGTGAACAAGATCCATAACGTACCATGCTGCCGCAGGCGAAGACGACCGTTGTGGGTGTACATGTCCGATGTCTATGCCCACCGCGTACGTCGTGTCATTTACAGGAGTTACGCGGTGGGCGATCAAACTGGGTGTTTGTGCCCGATAAAGGCCGGCTTCGCCGCCGGCAGGGCGGAAGATTCCTGTCTTTTTCACAAAACAGTTGCACGCCGTGCAACTGTTTTGTGAAAAAGAAAAAAGCGTACCATGCTGCCGCAGGCGAATCGGGCCGTTCATCCAGGCACATGCCTGATTTGATTGTTCACCGCGTACGTCGTGTCATTTACAGGAGTTACGCGGTCACTGACCCGGCAGGTATGTTCGCCGCCGGCAGGGCGGAAGAGCCCCTACGTCGTTCTCTGTAACCTGTAACCTGGAACCTACTCAATATACAACAGATCATCCTGCTGGCTGGCGAAGAGGCGCGCATAGACGCCACGCTGCGTCAGCAGTTCGGCATGTTTGCCGTGTTCCACTACCTGCCCCTGATCAATCACCAGGATCTTGTCGGCGTTGACCACGGTTGAAAGGCGGTGCGCAACGATGATCGTGGTGCGCCCCTGCATCAGTTCCTGGACCGCCATCTGGATCTCGCGCTCGGTGGTGGCATCCAGGCTGGAGGTGGCTTCGTCCAGGATCAGAATGGGCGCGTCCTTGATCAGGGCACGGGCAATTGCCAGCCGCTGCCGCTGCCCGCCCGAGAGCCGCGCGCCCATCTCGCCCACGCGGGTATCGTAGCCATCCACCAGCGCGGCGATAAAGTCGTGGATGTTTGCCAGTTGCGCCGCCCGCTCGATCTCGGCGTCGGTGGCGTCGGGCTTGCCGATCAGGATGTTCTCCTTGATCGTGGCATTAAAGATGTAGGTGCGCTGCGAGACAACCGCGATCCTGCGCCGCAGATCATCCAGCGGGAAGTCGCGGACATCTACCCCGCCGATACGCACATGCCCCGCGTCCGCCTCCCAGAAGCGCAGCAGCAGGTTGATCACGGTGGTTTTGCCCGCGCCGCTTGGCCCCACCAGCGCGACCGTCTGCCCGGCGGGGATGGTGAAACTCAAGTTGTTATGCACCCATGGCCCGGGTCCGGGTGCCGGCGGGCTCTGGACAGTGGATTCCGGCGGGGTTGCGGCGCTGGTTTCGGCGGCTCTGGGCTTGCGCCGCCCGAACAGACCAAACCATCTGCGCCGCGCCTCCGGCTTTGTCTGCTGTGCTTTGCGCGCCTTCCGCGCTTTGCGCTCGATCTGCGTGGCGTCCTGGTCGGCCTCCGGCGCAGGTGGTTGACTGGTGGGCGCGGGTTGCCCACCGTTGGGGCTATGCCCGTTGGTTGCGGGTTGCTGGTTGGGCGTCAGCAGGATCATGTCGTCCATCAGCTTGAGCTGGCCGTTCGTCGGGTAGTTGAAGTAGACCGCGTCAAACTGGATGGAGGGTTCAACCGGCTCTTCCGGTGGCGTGGTCGCCGTCTCCTGCACCAGTGGCTCCTGGTCCATGATGGCGAAGAGGCGGCCGGCACTGGCACCGGCCTCGTTAAACCCGCCGACCACATTCCGCAGCCCGGCCAGCGGACCAAAGGCGGCGACCGCGATTGCCAGGATGGGCGGAATCTCGACCAGCAGCAACTGGCCCCAGTTTGCCAGGATCATCCCGATGATCAGCAGGCTGACCAGGCTGGTGGAGACCAGCGAGTCGTTGAGCGCATCCTGCAAGCCGGAGACATCCGACAGGCGGCCCTGGATGCGAGTCATGCGCTCATCGCGGGCGCGCACCTCCTGCCGCCGCCGCTCCTGACCGCCAAAGGCGACAATATCGCGCAGACCCTGGATGCTGTCGGTGATGTAGGCATTCATATCCGCCGCTGCCGTGCGCAACCGCAGGCTGGCCTGGCGGCTCAGGTCATCGATCAGCCAGGGCACAACCAGCCCGACGGCCACCAGGAAGGGCAGGAAGAGCAGCGCCAGCCAGCCGCTGAAGAGCGAGATGGCAAACAGCGCAACCAGCGGGATCATCACCGTGACAACCGCCGCGCCGATGGTCTGTCCGTAGAAGGTCTCCAGGCGGTCGATATCGGCGATAGCCCGCGAAACCAGGTCGCCACTGCGCATATGGGTCAGGCCGGCCGGGGCCAGTGGTTCCAACCGCTGAAACAGCCGGACGCGCAGGGTTTCGATCAGGCGCAGCGCAATGTAGGAGCCCAGATAGTGATCCAGGTAGTAGAAGATACCTTTGGCCGCGCCAAACAGCACCAGGTTGATCATGAAATAGGACTGGATAAACGACTGCCGGCCGGGGTCGGTTTGCAGAACCACCTGCCCCAGACCCCAGGCGGCCATGGCCAGGATCGCAATCCCGGCGATCTGGTTGAGCAGGCGGGCCAGGATCGCAAAGATCACAAAGCCCCACATGCCGCGAATCTGCCCCAGCAGCCGCAAAATAATTGCTCGTTGGTTCATGGCTTATTCTTCCTCAACCAGCGCGGTGACAACCCGTTGGGCCTCGATCAGGCGCGCATAGGGACCGGACTGCGCCAGCAACTCCGCATGGGTTCCGGCCTCGAGTATTCGGCCCTCGTCCATCACCAGGATGCGGTCGGCATGCCGCACCGTACTCAGGCGGTGCGCAATCATCAGCACAGTTTTGCGCTGTGCCAGGCGCTTGAGTTCCGACTGAATGACCGCTTCGGTTTCGGCATCCACCTGCGAGGTGGCTTCATCCAGCACCAGGATGGGCGCATCCTTGAGCAGGGCGCGGGCGAGGGCGATGCGCTGGGCCTGCCCACCGCTCAACAACAGACCGCGCTCGCCGACCTGGGTGTCGTAGCCTTCGGGCAGGGTGGTGATAAAGTTGTGAATGTTGGCGGAGCGCGCCGCTGTTTCCAGTTCGGCCTGAGTTGCATCGGGCTTGGCCAGCC
>CAKZQX010000583.1 GCA_937141995.1 uncultured Chloroflexaceae bacterium
GGCCGCGGCGGTGTGTAGGGATTGGGATCGAAGATCCGTTCACCCTGTGCATTCAGCGGCAATACAAAAATGGCGGACAACTCACCGTCGTAAAACTGCTCGGCATAGTTGGCATCCGGACTGTAGCGTTCATTAGCTCCCAACAAGTTGCGTGCGCGATCTTCCAGACTGCTCTCCGACGCGGTGGTGTGGGGAAAGAGAATATCGCGGTTGGCAAACCAGTCCCGGTCGGCGGATACCAGTTCGGGCGGCAGCGGCGCGCCCAGCAGCCGAAACTCGTGGGCCATCTTGTGTTGCAACCCCAGGTCGGTTGTCTGCTGGAAATAGTTCGCCAGCAACTGGTAGGTGCCGCCGCCCAACAGCCCAATAAACGCCAGCGCCACCAGCATATACAGCAGCGTCAGTTGCAGTCGCAGCCGCCTAAGCATGTTCGGCATGGTCAACCTCCAGACGATAGCCAACGCCGCGCACCGTCTGGATCGGATCGCGGCGATGGGGCAGGCTTAACTTGCGCCGCAGGTAAGAAATATATACATCCACCAGCGAGGGCTGCACCTCTTGATCATAGGACCAGACATAGTCCAGGATCTGCTGGCGGCTGAGCGCCTGACCGGGATGGCGCAGCAGAAACTCGAGCAGGCGCCACTCGGTCGCGGTCAGATCGAGCCGCTGATCGCCCCGGCGCGCGGTATGCGACCGCAGATCGAGCACCAGATCACCCTGGCGCAGTTCATCGCTGCTGCTGGTATCGCTGTTGAAGCGCCGTCCCAGGGCCCGCACCCGCGCCAGCAACTCGGCAAAGGCGAAGGGCTTGATCAGGTAGTCGTCGGCACCACTCTCAAGGCCGGCCACACGATCCTCCACCTGGGTCCGCGCGGTCAACATTAAAATCGCGGTCGGGAGCCGCTCGGCCCGGATTGCACGACAGATGGAAGGCCCATCACGTCCAGGTAGCATCCAGTCAATAATGGCAACATCGTATACACCGCGCAGCACCAGCGCCAGGCCAGTGTCGCCATCGTGGGCCACATCAGCGGTAATCCGCTCGGCATCCAGTTCTTCCGCCAGCAGTCGCGCCATCCGCTGGTCATCTTCAATAATCAAAACATGCATCTATAACTTACACCTCACGTTTCACGTTTCACGCCTCACGGAATCCAGTATAACGCCAGACTCTTAGAAAATCCTTGGAAAACATCTCAACCGATTTAAGCCGGTTTCAAGAAAAGCGCACTATACTCCATGCCATGGACATAGAGAGAACAGCGAACCAGGCAACACCGGACCAGGCATGCCGGATGCACTGTTCGTGAACAATCAGTCAGTTTGTTCTTGGTTCTCGGTTTGTCTGTTCCTTCTACAGCATGATATGGCAAAAGGAGTTTGCAATGGCAACCGTCATCAAGTGGGTGTTTATCAGCGCGCTCGGCATCTTTGTGGTGTTGCAACTGGTTGCAATCCCGACTCTCGTCCAACAGACCAACCCGACCGTTGTGCAGGAGCCGAACTGGGATAGTGAGCAGACCCGCACCCTGGCCCGGCGAGCCTGCTTTGACTGTCATAGCAACGAGACCCGCTGGCCGCTCTATAGCCGGGTTGCCCCGGTCACCTGGTTTATTACCGACCATGTGGTCGAAGGGCGTGAAGCGGTCAACTTCTCCGACTGGGGCACTTTTAACGAGGAGGCCGAAGAGTTTGCGGAAGTGATCCGCGAAGGGGAGATGCCGCTGCCCAACTATCTGCCACTGCACCCGGAAGCACACCTCACCAGCGCTGAGCAGGAGCAGTTGATAAGGGGGCTGTATGCTACAATAGGCATGTCTCCCACACAACCAAACGAAGCAGCAGACGAGCACGAGGAACACGAGGAACACGAAGAGTACGAGGAAGACGAATAGAGCCCAAAGGACAGGGTTGCATTGGAGTACCATATTCAGGCGGTTCGCTTGCGCCGCTGGAAAATCACCTTCTTTTTCACCCTGCCGGAGGCGCAAGGCTCGCGCTCACGACAAACCGCGTAATGCGTGTGACAGAAAGTATAAACAAAATCAGGAGCAAAAATATGATGCAATGGCGCATACTTTTTAAAATCGTGGGAGTGGTGGGTACTTGCCTCCTGATCCTGATCGGTAGCGTAGCCTGTGGTCAGCCACGGTCGAACACAGCGCAGCCGGGGATAGCAACTGCCATACCCACCACCCCGGAGCGAGCGCCGCTACCGGCAACACCGGCACTCCCGACCCGAACCGGTGAGATCTCACGGGAAGATGCGATTCGCATTGCCACCGAGTATGCCAACGGCGGTACCGTTAAAGAAGTTGAACTGAACACCGAGCGAGGCGCGCGTGTCTACGAGGTGGAGTTTACCAATGGCAGCGAAGTCTATGTTGACGTTGTCACCGGACGCGTGGCCTACGCGAAGTTACGTAGCGATGGTGAGCGGGAAGACCATCACGAAGAAGAGCATGACGATCAGCAGGAGCGTGATCATCATGGTGGTGAATAGGAGTACCGGGTTGCAGGCGTAGATAATGGGGGGAAGGAGGATCGGTTGG
>CAKZQX010000584.1 GCA_937141995.1 uncultured Chloroflexaceae bacterium
CGATGAGACGGGTGCCGAGGCGCTGGCTCGTTCCGGTGCGACAACGGCGATGAACCGCTGGCGGAGTGATCTGGCGATTGGGGTGCAGGCGGCGACCCACCCCAACGAGTCGGGCTTTACCGCCGTGAGCGTTGCCCTGATTGCCCCGGATACAACGCGCCATGTCACACGCCATTTTGATCTGCGGCAGGTTGAGGGCTGGGGCTTCGTCGGCACCCTGGGCCTGGAGATGCTGCGCCGCTACCTGCTGGGTGAGTAGTACCCGCGCTGTTGCAGGCGCAGACAGCTTGCACGGTCCGTATTAAAAATCAAAGTGCATAAGCCGGGACTCCTGAGCGGCGATATCTGGATGAAACATTTAAATGTCATTCGCCGGTGGGATGCCTGCCGGGATCGTGGCCTCCTGCCGGGAGCGCCTGATCCGGCTGAAGCCGAGACTCCACCGCGTACCTTGTGTAACCGATAGCCGATGACAAAATCGATGCCGGCGCTACGCACAGCGCTTGCAACAATTCACCGCGATCCCCGCTGGTGGCCGAAGGTGCTGGTAGGGGGCGCGCTTATGCTCAGCCTGGTCGGGTATCCCCTGGCAGTCGGGATGGTGATGGTCAGTATGGAACATAGTCGGAACGGTTTCCCGACACCGCTGCCCCCCTGGATCGACTGGACCACGCGCTACCTGATCGGTCTCTTTACGCTGCTGATCGATTTCGTTTTCTTCGTCATGCCTCTGGCCCTGGCCGGTATGCTGTTCTTCTGCGTTGGTCTGGTTACGGTCGTCGGGCCGGCGGTTTCGCCGTCCGTGGCCGGGTCGGTCCTGCAACTGGTCAGCCTGGTCGCCGGTCTCGTGCTGCTGATGCTCTTCTTTAGCAGTGTTGCTCCGGTTGCCCGCCTGATCTTTGCGCAGGAGGGGAATATCGCGGATGCACTGGGAATACAGCCGCTACGCCGGGCGCTCAGTAGACCTGCGCGGCGCTTCTTCTGGCGGGCGCGGCTGGTTTCGCTCCCCGCCTACCTGCCTGCCGGACTGCTGGGCCTGCTGCTGGGAACGCTGTCCCGAACGGTCTTCCCCGGACAGTCTATCGTGCTCCTGCTCATTGGCTGGCTGTTCCTCAGCGCGCTGCTCTATGCCCATCTGGCAGTTGGGCAGATCTATGTGGCGGCTGAGGAAGAGATTGCGCGGGCCGAGATGGAGATGCGCATGCCACGCTGCTGAAACATCCCGTTCTACTTCACCGTACAATGTACCGTATACATCATGGCAACCGTTTTGACGTTGAGGCAACGTCGCACTGCAACGAGAGGAGACTTCGATGGATCTGGGACGAGCATTCGGGTTTTTCTTTGAAGATGAGAACTGGCTGAACAAGGTGCTGATCGGCGGGTTGTTACAGATCATTCCGATTGTCGGTCAACTGGCGCTGCTGGGCTATCTGTTTGAGGTGGCACGCAATGTTGCCCAGGGCAATCCGCGCCCCCTGCCGGACTGGAGTGACCTTGGGACCAAGTTGGTGAAGGGCGTCTATGGCTTTGTGATCAGTCTGGTCTATAGCTTGCCGATAATCGCACTGGTGCTGGTCTGGGTTGTGCTGATTGCAGTGGTTGGGGTAGCATCCGGCGGAAACAGCGAAGCTGCCGGTGGAGTGATGGCTTTGCTGATTCTCTGTCTCTATGCGCTGCTGTTTGTTGTTGCTCTGGTGATCCAGGTGGTGGTCCTGGCGGCCTTTGCCCGCTATGTTCAGACCGACAGTTTGAGCACGGCGCTCCAGTTTGGTGAGGTGATCGGCATGGTTCGATCGGCACCGTCAACCTGGGTGGTGCTGTTCCTGGTCTACCTCCTGACCAGTCTGGTGGGGAGCCTGGGCAGTATTGCATGTGGTGTTGGCCTGCTCTTCACCTATGTCTATGGCATGGCCGTGTTTGGGCATGCGCTGGGGCAGGTTATTGCCCAGATGGGTGGTGCCGGCGGTCTGAACCAGTCGGGGCCGGAATATGCACCACCGCCGACCTATTAGGTTTGAAGCGGAAGGGATGATTGCATGAATACGCGCGCACTGTTAATCACAAGCGCGATTGCCGGTTTTGCGATGGCATTGCTCTCCAACATACCGCTGATTAACTATGGTAACTGCGTGATCTGTATGTGGCTTTGGGGTGGCGGTATCCTGGGGGC
>CAKZQX010000585.1 GCA_937141995.1 uncultured Chloroflexaceae bacterium
GTTACGCGGTTGCTCACGCAAAAGGCATGTTCGCCTCCGGCAGGGCGGAAGATTCTATTCTTTTTCACAAAACATTTGCACTTTGTGCAAATGTTTTGTGAAAAAAGATCAAACAGTACCATGCTGCCGCAGGCGAAGCCGGCCTTTGCGGGGAATATGTGTCTGATTTGTACGCCCACCGCGTAACTCACGTAATTTATGTGAATTATAGCACGCCACGTTGAAGATAGCAGCCGATTCATGTATCATGGGTTGTCATACGATTTTTACATGTGCTATGCTAAAAGCCGTTTGCAACGCGCAGTTCCCGCAGACCGCCGCGTCTGCCGGAGGGCCTCCCATGAGTCCCGGCTTCAGCCGGTTGGGGACGCGGTCGCTTACGCGGAGGCTGTTCGCGGTAGGGACGCGCTTCTGCGCGTCCGCATCTCACCGTGATGTGGGTAGCCATCTCAGCCGTGGCAAGCCTGGTCCGGCTTCAGCCGGGACGCCTGAAGATCGATTAATGTGCAAAGAATTGCTATAGTCACAGCAATGGAGGAATAATGGGCAAGAAGAAGAAAAAGCAAAAGTCACGTTCAAAGCAGTCACCTGGTTCCGCTATTACCGCGCTGGTCAAGGGGTTGCAGCGGGCCGAGCAACTGATGAATCAGGCCGACTGGGATCAGGCGCAGGAAACGCTGCTGCATCTCAATCAGCGGCACCCCAACCAGTTTGATGTTGTATATCTGCTTATGGCAGTCGCCTATGAACAGCAAGATATGCAGCAGTACCAGCAGTGGGGCGAGCAACTCCACCGGCTGGACCCCGACAACCCGGAAACCACGGCGGCGTTGATGGGTGCCTACCTCACCAATGGACGTCCGGCCCTGGGGTTGCGTACGGCGCGCTATTTCCTGGAGCGCTGGCCCGATGATGAAGAGTATGCCCCCGAAGTGCGCCGGACGGTGGCCGAGGTTGAGCCCATGTTCAACGAACTGCTGACCAACTACGGGTTGACCGGCGACGAAGCCTTTGAAGTTGCGGCCATGCACGAGGAGGTTATGAGCCTCTCCGAGCAGGGCAAATTTACGCGCGCCCGCGAACGCGCCCAGGCGTTGCTCAAACTGCGGCCTGACTTCACCCCGGCCTACAACAATATCAGCCAGGCCTACTTTGCTGAGGGGGAGATTGAGCAGGCCATGGCCACTGCCCGGCAGGTGCTCTCCTTCGCACCGGATAACTACCACGCGCTCTCCAATCTGACGCGCTACCTCTGCCTGACCGGAAATCTGGACGAGGCGCAGGAGTGGGCCGAACGGCTCAAAGCGGTCGAGTCAGATGATTCGGATGTCTGGGTGAAAAAGATGGAGGCGCTGAGTTTCCTGGGTGACGATGAAGGGATAATGGACGCCTTCCAGGGGGCCGAGCGCAGCGGGGTGTTACGCGAGTCGTTCGCCCATCCGCTGCTCTACCATCTGACCGCAGTTGCCGCGCTGCGCCTGGGCAATGAGAAAAAGGCCCGGCACTACTGGCAGCATGCCCTCAAGCAAGCGCCCTGGCTGGAGTTGGCCCGGACCAACCTGGACGATCTGCAGCAGCCGGTGGGCGAACGACATGCCCCCTGGCCCTTCAGACTCGGCGAGTGGTTCGCGTCCGAACGTTTTAACCGCATGGCAAGCTCGGCGCAGCGGGCCACCCAGGGCAAGAGCGGCAAGGCTTCCACCCGGGCCTTGCAGGAGTGGCTGGAAGCCAACCCGGATATCATCGCCCTGATACCGCTGCTGCTTGACCGGGGTGATCCGCAGGGGCGCGAGTTTGCGTTCCGTACGGCGATGGCCGCCGAACTGCCCGAACTCAACGTCGCCTTGCGCGACTTCGCGCTGGGGCAGCGCGGTCCCGACAGTATGCGTCACCAGGCGGCCACCGCCGCAAATGAAGCGGGACTCTTGCCGTCGGGCGAGGTGCGCCTCTGGCTGAAGGGCGAGTGGCGGGATATCATGCTGATGTCGTTTGAAATCAGCGGCGAACCAGACTCCCAGGGGCACTCGCCCAGGGTGACACAATTAATGCAGGACGCCACACTGGCGTTACACGATCATGATCATGAGACGGCGGAGGAGTTGATCCGGCAGGCGCTCGAACTGGAACCGGATGCGCCCGATCTGCAGAACAACCTGGCCGTGGCCTACAGCATGAGCGGGCGTACCGCCGAAGCTGAAGAACTGGTCAAACAGATTCACCAGCAGCATCCGGACTACTTCTTCGCCCGGTTGAGCGTAGCGCGAATACATATCCGGAACGGGGAGATCGAGCAGGCCCAGAAGTTGGTCCAGCCCTTACTGGCGCGGAAAAAGTTCCACACCAGCGAGTTTACTCAACTCTGCGACGTTGAGGCCGAACTATGGATCGCCGACGGCAAACCGGATGCCGCGCGCGCCTGGCTGGACCTCTGGGCCGATGTTGAACCGGACAACCCCCAACTTGCCTCGCGGCGGATGCAACTGGAAGGTACCGGTTTGCGGCAGAACCTGGAGAAGTTAGTCGGCAGATTCAGATAAAACGGGTCGCACAGTGTCCTGAAGCATCGGGAGCATATGCGCGTTCTCTCGGTGCTTTATAGCAATCCTAAACTGGTTGTGAACTGGTTCTTAGAGATTCACTTCCAACCGCCTGGTGAATTTTAAGGAAATAGTCTGGATATATGGATAGAGACCTTGTGTAAAACGCGCCGCGCACGGAAATCAACAAGGTCTCTATCCGGATTAATTTTCAATGTTCATAAGGTGGCACTACGACAGATTTAGGATTGCTATATGTTTCTCATCCACAGTCAAAGTTCTGTAGGTGCGGCTTCAGGCGGTTGTGCCGGCCTGGAACTGCCTGATGAACGTTGAATGTTTAATCCGAACATCAATTAAATCTGGAGTCCCGGCTTCAGCCGGATCAGGCGTTCCCGGCAGTGTACCGCTGCTCTGGCAGATATTCACCGGCTAAAGCCGGGACTCCAGTACGACACATATCCGGACTATTTTTCAAACTTCATAACGATGCCTGAAAAAATAGTCCAGGTATGGCGTATGGCAGCAGAACGGTGCATCGAATGCACCCTACTGCTGCTTACTGAAGCAATGCTGAACCGAAACTACTGCCCCGGATTTCCCAAAATACCGTATAATCCAGAGAACCGAAAGGTACAACACCACGCCAGGAACCGGCAAGCTCACACTGACCAGGGGATTGTCATCCGCTGCTAATGTTCCGGTTGCGCCCGGACGGTATACTGCCTGAGAGAAATGTCACGCGGACCGGGGGTGGGGGTCAGGGAACATTTACCCGCTCCGGCCAACCTACACAGGACCGTCATATGTTGCTCACGCCCACCCGATCCAGCCCGCCGTTCAGTCCGGTCGTCCCTGTATCCGTGACCTGATATCATGCAAGGTGCCCATGATGCCACGACGCTGTTTTCCCGTCCTGCTGATCTTTGTTATCCTGCTGGTCGCCTCCAATCTGATTACGGAACCGCTGCCTATTCCAACCGCCTACGCCGCCGGACCCGTTGGTGCCCCCTCATTCGGGCTCAACACCCATCTGGCAACCCGTTATCCCGATCCGACCTCGATGGATATTCCTGCTGAAATTGTGTCCGACCTGGGTGTGCCCTGGGTGCGAGAAGATTTTCACTGGCACCGCGTGCAACCCGCCCCCGATGTCTGGGACTGGACCTTCACTGACGCGGCTATGCGCGCCCTGCTGCGGCGAGACATTGAGGTGCTGGGGGTGCTGGGGCCGTCGGTCGGCTGGGCCACCGATAACCCCGACGATACGCCGAATGATGTCTCCTACTACGCGCCCGATCCGGATCATTTTGAGGAGTATGTGCGCGCGGTGGTCATACGCTATCGGCGCTACATTCACCATTGGGAAATCTGGAACGAGCCGGATAACAGCCTCTTCTGGCAGCCGCAGCCCGATCCACAAGCCTACGCCGAGTTGCTGATGCGGGCCGGCGCGGTTATCAAAGAAATCGACCCGCAGGCGCAGGTGTTGATCGGTGGGTTTAATCCCTTCGATGTCACTTTTGCCCGCGCGGTTGCTGCCGAGGGTGCCTGGAACAGCTTTGACATTATCGCCATCCATCCCTATGTCGATCCCTATAGCCCGGAAGACGGCAATATTGCCGCCTCCGCCGGGATGGCGCGCGCCCTGGGCAACCAGTTTGGGCCCAAGCCGATCTGGGTGACGGAGCTGGGCTGGTCCAGTGGCCCCGGCGACCGCGACCGGGAAGGGCTCACGGACGAAGAACAGCAGGCCAACTACATGGTGCGGGCAATGCTGCTGCTCTGGGAGGCGGGCGTCGAGCGTTCCTTCTGGTACATGCTCAAGGATGATAGCCACAATCCCTACGGCCTGATCCGCGCCGGGCGGGGACGCGCGGACTACCGCCAGAGCCGGCAGAAACCGGCCTACGCTGCGCTGCGCACGCTGAACCGGGAACTGGCCGGTGCCAGCTTTGTCGAACGGCAAGACCTCTTCGAGAAGACCACCATCTTTGACTTTGAAGAGTTGGGCGAGTGGCGGCGCGTCAGTCAGCCAAATGGCCGGCTGGAGTTTAGCAGTGTTGAGACCCATGCCGGGGCCGGCAGCGCACAGATTGTCTACAACTTCAGCACCGACAGCAACGACTATGTGGTGTTTGAGCGGCCCCAGCCGATCCCGCTGGCCGGTGAGCCCTACGCGCTCGGTGTGTGGGTCTATGGCGACGGCAGCGGGCATGGCGTTCGGGCCTGGCTACGCGATGCCGAGGGGGAAGTGCTCCAATTTGCGCTGGGTAGTGTGGGCGCGCCGGAGTGGCACTTTATCTCGACCCCCATTGGCGTTGAAGTTGACCCGGGCAACCGGATCAGCGGCAGCGGCAACGGGCAGGTGGATTTCCCCGCCAGCCTGGTGGCCCTGGTGCTTGATGATGTGACGGACGAGTCACGCGGGCGCGGTACGGTCTACCTGGATAACCTGACCACGGTCAGTGGGCGGGAAGTCTACGACATGCGTCTCCGCCGGGGCGACGCGGCCCTGGATATCCTCTGGTCGCCGCCAACGACCCGCGTGGGCTTCAGTACCACGGCGACCAGCGGGCAACTGGTTGAGCGCGACGGCGTGGTCTCCGATATCGGGGCAATCGACGGGCGCTTCTCGCTGACGATTGGCCCCGCGCCGGTCT
>CAKZQX010000586.1 GCA_937141995.1 uncultured Chloroflexaceae bacterium
GGTAACGGTGTATGAAGCCGCCGGACAGGTGGGCGGGCTGGCCTCGGGTTTCCGCGATGACCAGTGGGAGTGGCCGCTGGAGCGCTTTTATCATCACATTTTTGAAAGCGATACCGCTATCCGCGCGCTGGTCGATACGATTGGCTATGGCGATAAGCTTTTCTTTCAACGCTCGGTGACGGCGCACCTCTGGAATGGGCAACTCTACCCGCTCGATGGCGTTACGCGGGTGTTGCGCTTCCCCGGTCTGTCGCTGGTGGACCGGCTGCGGTTTGGTCTGGTCGGGGCGTATCTTAAGTTTGGCACCAGCAACTGGCAGGCGCTGGAGCAGACGACGGCGCAGGCGTGGACTTCGCGCTGGATGGGGCCGAAGGTCTACCGGGTGATCTGGCAGCCGCTGCTGGAGGGGAAGTTTGGTCAGTATACGCCGGAAGTCAATATGGCCTGGCTCTGGGCCCGCCTGAAAGCGCGCTCGTTCAAGCTGGGCTATTTTGTCGGGGGATTTCAAGGCTTTGCGGAGGCGCTGCATGCTGCGGTTGAGCGCCTGGGAGCAACGGTGCGCCTGAATACGCCGGTCGAGTGCCTGGAGCAGGCAGATGGCGGGTGGAGTATCCGCAGTGCCGGGGCAACGGAGGTGTATGACCGGGTGATCTTC
The DNA here is from genome assembly GCA_937141995.1 of uncultured Chloroflexaceae bacterium. Taxonomy (GTDB): domain Bacteria; phylum Chloroflexota; class Chloroflexia; order Chloroflexales; family Chloroflexaceae; genus CAKZQX01. Next base: position 656 of record CAKZQX010000586.1, read on the forward strand.
ACCGGCTCGCCGCGTCTGCTCAGCAAACTGGTGCCGCAGTTGCCCGGCGACTACCTGGGCCGGATTGCCAATCTGCGCTCGATGGGGGCGGTGGTGATGGTGATTGCGCTCAATCGCCGGCTTACGGCGAACTTCTACTGGATGCAGGGCATGCACAAGGGTGAGTTTCCCTTCCTCACGCTGGTGGAGCATACCAACTTTATTGAACGGCAGCATTACGGCGGCGACCATCTGCTCTACTGTGGCGATTATCTGCCACCGGACCATGAATATTTTCGCCTGAGCCAGGAGGTGCTGCTGGAGCGCTTCTTACCGGCCCTGACGCGCTTTAACCCCGATTTCCGCCCCGACTGGGTGCGAAAGACCTGGCTGCATCGTGAACCGTATGCACAGCCGATTGTGGGCCTGAATCATAGCCGTAATATTCCACCAATAGCAACGCCGCTCACCGGGCTCTACTGGGCCAGCATGAGCCAGGTCTATCCCTGGGACCGGGGGACCAACTTTGCCGTCGAACTCGGCCAGAAGGCGGCGGGTGAGTTGCTCAAAACGCCGGCTGTGTGATACAACCGGTTGTGTCCCGAAACGTTCCTCCCCGTCCCCTAAGAATCACAGCAGCACCGCGCAATTGCACGGTGCTGCTGCATGTGAGTCCGGGAGAATGGGCGGCCCATTGCTGGTTGGTTGTCTGGGATGGAGCCGCGTCTGGGGACGTTGCGGATGGATTGTGCGTGTGAATGTAGGCTGGTGGTAGAAGCGTGGTGAATGGTACCGGTATGTTGCTCCTCCCAGACGCCACCAGCATACCATGTTGCCGCTGCTGTGACTATCGGCCTGGATGACACCCGGATTACACGAAGCTCACTATCCATTCACCCAGGCCGGTACCTTACAGGAGTTACGCGGTCGTTGACCCGACGGCAGATTCCGCCTCCGGCAGGGCGGAAGATTCCATGCTTTTTCACAACATGTTTGCACATAGTGCAAACATGTTGTGAAAAAGAAAAAACGTACCATGCTGCCGCAGGCGAAGACGGCTGTTGTGAGCGTATGTGTCTGATTTGAACGCCCACCGCGTAACTCCTGTAACTTATTCATCGTCCGGACATCTTTAGCCTATGCATGCTACGCGGCGCGGCGGAGCAGCAGAATACCTGCGCCCACCAGCACTGCCGGGAAGATAAACGGTATCAGCCAGGGTAATACTTTGCCGACCAGGATAAACGCGCCCACCCCAACCAGCATCGTCCCCAGGGTGCGGTTGCGCCGGGCCCGGACATCTTCGGTGCTGCTGTTCTCGGCCGGGTTAACATTATGGATGGGAATCTCCTGGTCTGCCGGATCGTTGCCGGCAGCACTGGCCTGCCCGTAGGAGGGGTTGCCCGGTTGTGACACGTATGCCGGTACATCCGGCTCAACCGGCATAATGATCCAGAGCAGCGGATAGAGCAGCAGACCAATACCACTGAAAACCAGAGCGACAAAGCCCAGCCGTACGATGACGGGATCGATTGCCAGGTAGTGACCGATGCCGCCCGCGACACCGCCGATCATCTTGTCGCTGCGGCTGCGCATGAGTTTCTGGGTTGAGCTATTCACGACTTCTACTCCTTCATATGTTCGCGTGGCGTTTGTGCCATATCGTCTGGCTATGGGACGGCATGCCTCTACGCTTTGTTGCAGATGGAACCCCGCACTATTTTCCATGCTCAAAGCGCAGGTCGCGCAGCCGCCAGGGGCGCTCGTCCGTCGTTAGCCAGGCGGGCCGGTAGACGGTCCAGAGCCGGAAGACCGTCAGACCATAGAGCAGCAGCAGGCCATAGAATTTATAGGAGTAACCCAGCACATCAAAGCCGCCCGTCACCGTGCCCCGGAAGAAGCTCCACTGGTTGCCGTAGGCCAGCAGCGCATAGGCCGCCGCCAGCAGCACAATCCAGCCCAGCGGCACCTCGTCGTCACTCTGCAGCAGCAGCATCGCCAGCGGCAAGATCGCCAGTGTGTGGTAGTGCCTCCAGGCCGTCGGGACCGCGAGCACCATCAGCAGGATAAACAGGCTGAACTGCAGCGGCAGAGGCGAGCGGGTCTGATCCAGGCGCATAGATTGGGATTGATCTACCGACACGGCTTCTTCGTCGTCATCCGGGTGTCGCCGCCGCAACGGGAGCGCCAGCAGCAGCGCTACCCCCAGCGTCAGCGCGAAGAAGGTATAGGTCGCCAGCGTGACAACAGGATGCTCAAACTTGTCCGAGGCGATGCGGGCCGTGAAGAGGCGGCTGAGAAAGCCGTTAAAGGTCTGGTTCTCGATCCAGGCCGTCCCGCCTGAAATGCGCGGCAACACCTCGAAGAAGTAGAGCGCATGCACCTGCCAACCCAGCGCCGTGATCCCCGCCACCGCATAGAGCAACCCGGCCAGCAGCCCCCCGCGAAACGCCCGCCAACGCCGCTGGATCAGAAACAGTCCGAAGAGCAATATCGGGAAGATCTTGAGCAGCGCCAACAGCGCCACAATTGCCCCGGCCAGATCGTCCCAACCGCGCCGGAGCGCCAGCAGCGTAATCACCAGGCCGCACAGGATTGCGGCATCAACCTGCCCAAACGCAATTGCATCGGTGGCCGGGCGGAAGCTAAAGATGATGACAATACAGGCCGCCAGCGTCCAGGTGCGCGTCTGCAACAGCAAGAGCAGCGCCGTAACCCCCAGCAGGGTGGTGTTGATCAGGCGGTAGCCCATCAGCACATCCCAGCGGTACATGTCCACAAAGGGCCGCAACAGCATGGCGATAAAGGGCGGCCACTTGAAGACATAGCCAAAGTGGTTCTCCTCGATGCCGGCGAGACTGTAGAGCGGCTCGCC
>CAKZQX010000587.1 GCA_937141995.1 uncultured Chloroflexaceae bacterium
CCATACTCCTTGGCCGTACGCACGATCACTGCACGTATCACCTCGCCCTTCTTGACCGCACCACCGGGTGTGGCTTCCTTCACGGATGCGACGATAATATCGCCTACGCGACCATATTTTACCCGCGAGCCACCCAGGACACGAATACACATGATCTGCTTCGCCCCGGTGTTATCTGCAACCTTCAGGCGCGTCTGTGGCTGAACCATGGGATCACCCCTCGCTCTGCCGCACGATTTCGATGACGCGCCAGCGCTTGGTTTTACTCAGCGGGCGAGTTTCTTCAATGCGTACCGTATCACCGATCCGGCACACATTATCTTCATCGTGCGCATGAAACTTGTTCGATTTCCGCATAATCTTCCGATATAAAGGATGTGGCTTCAGGTAGTCAACGCGAACCACAACCGTTTTATCCATCTTGTCACTAACAACACGACCAGTTTTGATCTGTTGTGATTTTTTCTCCGTGCTCACCGCCAGCTCCAGTTGCTGCTAATTGAAACGAATACAGCTATTCGCCGGTCAACTCTTCTTCCTCCAGCACCACCAACTCCCGCTCGCGCATGATTGTCTTGATGCGCGCAATGTCCCGTCGCACCTGACGCGGACGTGAAGTGTTGGTCAGCTTGCCGGTTACTTTCTGGAACCGGAGATTAAAGAGTTCCTTGTAATAATCGCCGAGTTGCGTTCGCAGTTGCTCGTCGTCCAGATTGCGCAGTTCACTCGCTTTCACCACCACTCTCCACTTCATCACGCGTTACAATCTTGCACTTGATGGGCATCTTCTGGGCCGCGCGACGGAGCGCCTCAGTTGCCAACTCCTCGCGCACACCGGCCAGTTCAAACATGATCCGACCCGGCTTGACCACGGCCACCCAGTGATCAACTGACCCCTTACCGCCACCCATACGGGTTTCCGCAGGCTTCGATGTTACCGGCTTGTCGGGGAAGATCCGAATCCAGACTTTCCCACCACGCCGGATATACCCGGTAATAGTACGGCGCGCAGACTCGATCTGTCGGTTGGTGATCCAGCATGACTCTAATGCCATCAATCCATAATCCCCAAAGGAAACTGTGTTCCCGCGCTGGGCAAGACCACGCATGCGCCCCTTGTGCCGCTTTCGATACTTCACCCGCTTGGGCATTAACATAACGTTCCTCCTCAGGTTCGCGCACGCGAACCGCCGCCACTGCTCTCGCTGGTCTGCTGCTCAACTTTGGCTTTACCCAGTTCGTCAGGGAAGACTTCACCCTTGTAGATCCAGACTTTCACACCAATACGGCCATAGGTCGTATGGGCATGCACCTGAGCATAATCAATATCTGCGCGCAACGTATGCCGGGGCACCCGGCCATCGCTCTCATTTGCTATTCGCGCCATCTCAGCGCCGCCGAGCCGGCCGGCACAGCGCACCTTCACACCCTGAGCCCCCAGGCGCACCGCCCGCTGTACTGCCTGTTTCATTGCGCGTTTGTACGAGACACGCTTGTTAATCTGCTCGGCAATACTCTCGGCAACCAGTTGGGCATCAAGCTCAGGCTGATGAATCTCCTGAATATTGAGCTTGATCTTCTTACCGGTACTCTGCTCCAGCGTATTCTTAAGCATATCTACATTTGCGCCCCGCTTGCCAATCACGATCCCCGGCTTGGCCGTGTAGACCGTAACCTCGACTTTGTTGGCAGAGCGTTCGATATCGACCTTCGAGATCCCGGCGTTCTGCAGCTCTTTGGCGATCAACCGGCGCAGTTCCAGATCTTCATGCAACTGCGATTGATACGTTCGCTCGGCAAACCACTTGGACTGCCAATCCTTGATATAACCTAATCGAAATCCAATCGGATGAACTTTACGTCCCAATATCCACCTCCATCAACGGCTAGCCGCCGGTAGCCGGCACTCGGTATGCAGCATCCGCTGGTTCTTGACAGATCAGGGTACGCTGCTGCGACTACTGAATAGCGACTGCCGGCTACTCCCAACTAATATTCCTGCCCATCGTCAACAATCACCGTAATATGGGAGGTTCGCTTCCGAATGCGGTTCGCACTCCCACGCGCACGCGGCATAAAACGTTTGAGCGCCGGACCCTCATCGGCAAAGATAGTCTTGACAACGAGATCCGTCGGTTCCATATCAAAGTTATTCTCGGCATTCGCCGCCGCCGACTTGATTGTGCGCGCAACTTCGCGTGCCGCTTTATGCGGCATATATTCCAGAATAGCCAGTGCGCGTTGTACACTCTCGCCCCGAATTACGTCCATTACCGGACGAACCTTCTTCGGTGAGATTCGCACACCTCGATTGACTGCTCTTGCTTCCATGGTTTTTCTCTCGCAGAAAGCGCTGAACGTACCCGTGTCTTGCAGGTTCGGCGCGCTACTTCATTCGGCCACGCTTATCGGCCTTCTTCCCCCCGTGGCCCCGGAAGGTCCGCGTCGGGGCAAACTCACCCAACTTATGCCCAACCATGTTTTCCGTCACATAGACCGGGACATGTCGCCGTCCATCGTGGACAGCAATCGTGTGCCCGACCATCTGTGGGAAGATCGTCGAGGCACGCGACCAGGTCCGCAGCACGCGCTTCTCATTGGTCCGGTTGAGCGATTCAATCCGATCAAGCAGCCGGATATCAACATACGGCCCCTTTTTCGAAGAACGCGACATAGCTCCTCCTCATTACCCGCGATAGCTAGAATATGATCTGTTTGCTTACTTCTTCCGCCGTCGAATAATAAATTTATCCGTGCGCGGGTTATGGCGTGTGCGCTTACCCAGGGCCGGCTTACCCCACTTGGTCTTGGGGGGCATACCCCGAGGCGCGCGGCCTTCA
>CAKZQX010000588.1 GCA_937141995.1 uncultured Chloroflexaceae bacterium
GTCGCCCCATGACCAACTCGTTTCAGACAGTCTCTCAGAGCAACATGTTTGTGAAAAGAATAAAACAGTACCATGCTGCCGCAGGCGAGTCGGACTTCCGTCAGGGCAAACGTCTTGTTTGCATGGCAACCGCGTAGTGCCTGTTAAGTAGAGCATCGGCTCCGCATCCGGCATAATCGGTGCCGGCACGCACAAACCCGACAACGGCGGAAGAATGCGGTATGCCGTCACTCAAGCGAATGCTTTATCAAACGGCTAAAGCTATTACCATGCGCGTAGTGCGCCGAATAGCAAAAAGTTCAACAGACGCAAGCCGATCTTTTCCTTCTTACTCCTGGCACACAAGTTGCAATAGGTGACGGGCAGATATGTATGCTGATTGTGCAATAGATGCATTCTGAAGAACAAAAGGAGAACCGGCAATGGCAGATACCCCAGCCGACCGGCAGCGCCCCAAGCCACCATATCCCGCACAGCACCAGGATAAGCCGGGGAGCGAAGCAGAGATGCGACCGCAGCCACGATATCTTGCGTCTGGTTACAAGGGTGCCGATAAACTGGAAAACAAAGTCGCTCTGATTACCGGCGGCGACTCCGGTATTGGTCGGGCTGTTGCGGTGCTTTACGCCCGTGAAGGCGCGGATGTAGCGATTGTGCATCTCCCCGAAGAGCAGCACGATGCCGAAGAAACCAGGCAGGCCGTCGAAACCGAAGGACGGCGGGCACTGCTGATCAAGGGCGATGTGACCCAGCCTGACTTCTGCCGGCAGGCCGTTGCGCAGACTGTAGAGGAACTGGGGAAGCTGGATATCCTGGTGAATAACGCCGCCTTTCAGGAGCATCAACCGGGCCTGAATGACCTCTCTGAGGAGCAGTGGGATCACACCTTCAAAGTCAACATCTATGGCTACTTCCGCATGGTCAAGGCCGCTGTGCCGCATATGCAACCCGGCAGTGTGATTATCAATACGGGCTCGATTACGGGTATCCGGGGGAGCGGGCACCTGCTGGACTATTCGGCGACCAAAGGTGCCATCTTTGCTTTCACCAAGTCGCTGGCGCAGAACCTGGTCAGCCAGGGCATTCGCGTCAACTGCGTCGCCCCGGGTCCGGTCTGGACACCGCTCAACCCGTCCGATAAACCGGCAGAGAAGGTCGCAAACTTTGGGCAGAAGGTGCCGATGGATCGCCCGGCCCAGCCGGAAGAAATTGCCCCGGCCTATGTCTTTTTTGCCTCAAACATTGACTCCAGCTATATCACCGGTGAGGTTTTGACGCTACTCGGAGGCGAAACCTCGGCAGTATAAACATCCAGGTAGAGCGAACCTGACATGGTATCAACGTGGATATCCGGCAGTGTTGCCGGTATCTGCGCGATACATAGATCTTGTATAGAACCCGATAGGAAAGGAGTATTGACACATGGCTATTTCCAACCTTCAGGAACTGTTCATTCATGGACTGGCCGAGATGCAGGACGCGGAAGAGCGCTTTATCAAAGCTCAGAAGCAGATGCTCTCCAAGGCCGGTAATGACACGCTCCAGGCGATGTTGAAAGAGCATATCGGCCAGACCGGGGAGCAACTCGATCAGATCAAGAATCTTGCATCAATGCTGGAGACCAGTCTGCCCCAGGCGACGAACAGTGTTGCCAAGACCCTGGTCGAAGAGGGTGAGAAGCTGATCGAACAGGCCGGTGACAACAGCGCACTGCGCGATGTCGTTATCGCCGAGGCCGTCTCCAAGGTTGAGCATTTTGAGATCGGCAGCTATCAGCCGCTGATCGCCGCCGCTGAGCAGATGGGGCATCGCACTGTGGCCCAGAAATTGAACGGTATTCTGCAGCAGGAAGAAATGACTGCGCAGAAGGTTGTTAAGAATGCGCCGGCCCTGATCAAGCAGGCCCAGTCGTCCAAAGAAGCCAGTGCATAATCCACAATCAATAGCGATAACCCTACGTCAAACTCATGATATGAGTTGCGCGGTTGCCATGCAAACCGGACGTTTCACTCGCTGGAAGCCTGCTTCGCCTGCGGCAGCATGGTATGTTCTTTTTCTTCCGTCCTGCCGGAGGCGGAGATATCTTCCGGGTCAGTGACCGCGTAATTCCTGTCCATGATATAGAGTTTATCGAGGTAATGCCAGGGCCAGGGCAGGCATGTTCTGCTTCTGGTGCCGGCACCTGCTACGCGCAGAACGGTATAGCGGGAAACCGTGGCATACATGTTGCAACCTTCCAGGTAGTACCTGAAAGAAAGCGAGGTTTGCCATGAATACCGTATTATTTAGCATTTACAATACTTCTGAGCGTGCCGAACAGATTGCCCATCAACTTCTTGACAATGGCTTCCCAGGTGATACGATTAGACTCATCGGTCCAGCATCACATCCTGGTGGCGAAGTCGCCTACCATGATCGCCATGCCGAGCGGGAAGGCAGCTTTGCCGATCACGACCCGGTCTACCATAACCGCAACCGCGAGCGGGAAGGCAGCTTTGCCGATCACGACCCGGTCTACCATGACCGCCATGCCGAGCGGAAGGGCAGCTTTGCCGACCACGACCCGGTCTACCATAACCGCAACCGCGAGCGGGAAGGCAGCTTTGCCAATGGCATGACGCATCAGGAATCGGATGAAGCCCTGATTGCTCGGCTCACCGACGCCGGGTTGGCCCGGCCTGACGCCGAGCAGGGTGCAACACACATCCGCAACGGAGCGACGCTGCTTATTATTCAAGTCCCCGCTAGTCGCGCCGCGCAGGCCGCCGCAATCGTACATCAGTCCGCCTAGTTTGTGTAATCCTGGGATTACTACCATTGAGAAGGAGAAAAGTGTATGGCACGTACGCGCTATGACCACATTGTAGAAGAGTTACGTGATGATCTGCTCCGTATGGGTAGTCTGGTCGAGGAAGCGCTGAGTCGGGTTATAAATAGCCTGAACACCTGGAATGTTACCACCGCCGGTTGGATTATTCGGGATGATGCGCGGATTGATGAGTTGCAGTACACCATCGAGGATCGCGTCACCATGATCCTGGGAACACAGCAACCTGTTGTTGCCAGTGATCTCCGCCTGGTATTGACTGTCGGCTTTATTGCTTCGGAGTTGGAGCGGGTTGGCGACTATGCCGCTGCCATTGCCCGCCGGGTTCGTCGCGCAGAAGGGCAGGCGAATGTGTCCCTGCCGGCGGAATTCCAGGATATGGGCACGCTGGCATGCCAGATGCTCCACAATAGCCTGGAGGCTTTTCTCCACCAGGATCAGGATCTAGCCCACGAACTGAAGGCCGCCGACGAGCGCGTAGATGCCTACGAAGAACAGTTGCGTACGTACTTCTTTGACATGATGCGGGCAAACCCGCCGCAGATCGAGACGATTTCGGATCTGCTTGATATGGTGCATGTATTTGAACGGGTTGCCGACCGGGCAACAAATATCGGTGAGCGGGTGATCTACCTGGTAACGAACCGCATCGAAGAGTTGAATCCCTAACCTGCGCTGCAATATCTATGAGTATGGGGTTTATGTGCGGACGGTTTTGAACCGTCCGCACGTTTTCTCACGCATGATGTTACGCACTCTGCGGCGTTTCGCAGCTTGCATAGCTGCCACTGCGCCCGAACTGTATGTACCAAAATCACTATTTTTTGATTGGCTTACTCGATATAAGAGATACCTATGGAACCTACTCCGCGAACGTCCCGGCAATATACAACCGATGCCATGAAACCCCGATCACAAAATGCGGACATGCCGCGTCCGGGCAATCGGTCACTATTACGGATCTGGTGGACGACGATTGTTATCGTCGGCGCAATCGTTATGGCGCTCAGCCCGGTTGTGCTCATCTGGCTCTTTGCCCGCCCGCTACTCCTGCTGCTTATTGCCATGGTTATTGCCCAGGCACTGGCACCGCTGGCTGATCGCCTGCACCGCTGGATGCCCCGGGTTGTCGCCGTCCTCCTGCTCTATCTGGCACTCTTTCTCGGGCTTGGCATGCTCATTTGGTTGGCCTTTACGCCGCTGGTGGTTCAGGCGCAGCAGTTTAGCAGCCGTCTCCCCGAAATGGTTGATCAGGCACAGAACTGGTTTCAGCGTCACGAACAGGTAAGTGGTGCTGTGCCCTCCATGGAGAATCTCATTTCCCCCCTTGAAAGCATTAGCGCGCATGTGATTTCCGTGCCGGTTGCGGCGGCCTCACTCATAATCGATCTGCTCATTATTGTGGTGCTCTCGATCTATTGGATTATTTCCATGTCAAAGCTGGAGCATTTTACGCTTGCATTCTTTCCCCGGCGCTACCGCCGTCAGGCCCGGGATGTGATCCATCAGATGGGTCAGACGATGGGGGGCTATGTGCGCGGCGTGGGAATAACCATGTTTCTGGTCGGGTTGTTTACGTATGTTGGACTGGAGATTATCGGCGTTGAGTTCCCCCTGATTCTGGCGCTGATCGCGGGGTTGCTTGAGGCTATTCCGATTGTTGGTCCGATCATCGCCTGGTTTATTATCGCCGGGGTGACAATGGTCGACTCATTTCAACTGGGGCTATTTGCTGCAGGCTACTTCTTTATTATTGAGCAGATCGAGGGACATATTCTGGTGCCCAATGTTATGCGCAGCCAGACCGATATTCCCGCGCCACTGGTCGTTATCGCGCTGCTCGCCGGGGCCAGTATCGGCGGGTTGCTCGGCGCGATTGTGGCAATTCCGATTGCCGGAGCCCTGCGGGTCTTTTTCTTGCGGGTTATCACGCCGGCCATACGTCGCTGGACCGGGGCCGAACCGCTGGAGGAAGAAGAAGTGTATGCGTTGCGCGAGTCGCGTGACTCGGCTGACCCGACTACACTACACGAAGTTCCTACACGTTCTCCAACTCGTGAGAACGTGTAGGAACTTTGTGTGGTGAGAGACTGTCTGAAAAGAGTTGGTCATGGGGTTACGACCCCGGCGCGGGAGTCCCGGCGTCAGCCGGTGTGTGGCCGGAACCGGCTGACGCCGGGACTCCGGGGGCGCGGTCCGGTGGCGCAGGGCACCCGGCATGCCGTGGGACCGACGCGCATCAGCTTTTC
>CAKZQX010000589.1 GCA_937141995.1 uncultured Chloroflexaceae bacterium
GCAGGTAGACCATCGCCCAGAGGTGGCGACCCTCTTCTACGTTCACCTGGAACAGGGAGCGCATGTCGTAGAGGGACGGTGCGGTGTGGCCCAGCATCCGCTCAATGGAGGGGCTCTCATAGCGGATGATGCCGGCACTGTCCAGGATAGTGATCGAGTCGGAGGCATTTTCGATCAGCGAACGAAATAGTTTTTCCTTCTCCTCCAGCCCTTCGTAGAGCACCCGCAGTTGGCGGGTCATCTGGTTAAAGGACAGAGCCAGCGTGCCGATTTCATCCTCGGTGACAACCGGCGCGGTCTGGGTCAGATCGCCGGCGGCTACCTGTGTTGCGGCATCACTGATCATCAGGATGGGGCGGGAGATCTGGCGGGCCAGCAGAAATACGCCCAACGCCAGAATGCCCGAAGTGATCAACCCGATGAGCGAGGTCATCCAGCCGAGGCGGCGCGCCGGTGCAAAGGCTTCCGTCTGGTGCATCTCGGTCAACAGCGCCAGATCCATCCCATCAAGCCAGCGGTATGCGCCAATCACGGGAACGCCCCAATAGTTGGTGTACAGCGCGTAGGAGTCACGTTTCTGCAACGCGGCATCAATACCGGTGGTATGCACGCTGCCGGGAAACGCGTCCGTCCCAAAGCTATTGCTGGTGACAAACTGATGATTCGGGTCAATCAGGTAGGTCTCGCCACTCTCCCCCAGGCCGACCCGATCCAACACGATCCCGTCCATGCGTTTCAGGTCAAGATGCGCGGCCAGCACCCCGACCCGCCGGCCGCTGCTATCCCGCAGCGGCGTTGCCACCGTGATGGTTGGCCGGCCCGTGTCCGGCGCGGGATAGAGGTTTTGCACGGCGGTGCCGACCTGTCCCCGCTCAAAATAGATTTCGTCGGCCCGGCTTTGATCTTCGTAGGCGGGTTCGGTGGAAAGCACAACGGTGCCATCCATCGAGAGAATAAACAGCTCGCGCAGGCTTGGCTTACGCACAACGATATCATTCAGGTGGCTGCGCAGAAGTGCGCGTATCTCCGCCATATCTGCCGCATTTGCTCGTATTGGAGAAACATCGCTGAGCAGCAAACCGGCCCGGCTACGCACATCGGGCGACTGTGAGAGGGTGAACAGTTCATCGCGCTGATCATCCAACCAGCGGTTAAGTTCATTCTCTTTGAGCGTGGCAATCGCGCCGAGGCGGTTCGCAATCGACTGTTCCAGCGCTTGCCGCGCATTGAAGTAGACCATCGTGCCCACGCAGAGCACACCCAGGACTGACAATAGCGAGAAGTAGATGACGAGTCGCGCCATCAAACTGCGTGACCAGAATTTTTTACCTTTGGCTATCATTGATTTAATCTGGTTTGATCTGGTGCAATTGCCCTGGTTCCATATTGCCAAATGCCCAGGGCAGAAGGAGTTCTGCAGGGGCAGGGATCAGGAGTCGCAAGCACACTACTACATTGACACGCATTACGCGGTGGGCGATCAAACGAAGCGTTTCACCAGATGAAACACAGACCGCCTGCGGCAACATGGTACGCTGTGTTATTTTGTTCACAAACATGTTGCACACGATGCAACATGTTTATGAACAAGCAGGGAAGCTTCCGCCCTGCCGGAGGCGAAACACGTTTTCGGGTTAGGGACCGCGTAACTTCGGTAAATTGATGCCCTAATTGGATTGATTTCACCAACAATGCCGGTAGCCCATGTACCAGGGTCAATGACGGGTACCGATTCAGTTGTACCGACTGTGCTGCTACCGCCGGTCGTAGGAAAAGCGCAGTCCGGATTATGTCCTTCAGTATAGCATATTCGTGTGCAGTGGATCAGCATGGGGTGGCGCACATTGACAATCAGATTCGCCAGACCGGGGAGCAGTTGCTATAATGCAGGCGATAGTTCTTTGGAACAGTCAGTAACTCTGAAACAGGCAGGGACACCATGCAAGCTACCGCACAACGACTACGCCCGATGAATATCGGTGACATCCTCGATACTACCTTTCGTATTTATCGTAGTAACTTCCTGCTCTTTATCGGCATCACGGCACTGCTGACAATACCGATGATTTTACTCCAGACGGTCATCACTTTTGCCTTTGGTGGCGTATTCACAGACTATATGGATTTCATGCAATCAATGATGATCGAGGGTCCGCGGCCTGATGCCCTGGCTGAGTTCTTAACCAGTAATATTATCCTGTTTGTGGTTGTCTCATTTC
>CAKZQX010000590.1 GCA_937141995.1 uncultured Chloroflexaceae bacterium
CTTCCTCCAGCAGCGCTTGAAAGGTTGTGTTGGCTGAAGACCAGTGGCCCCGACGGGCGTAACTCTCGGCCAGGTAGTAAGTCGCCTGGCGGGTCTCATCCGCATCGGGATGCGCATTCAGCAGCGTGCTCAGATCCTGGGCCACCTGCTCTTCTTTGCCGACGGCCCGCGCTGCTAATGCCTGTTCAATCAGGGCGGGGGCCGACAACACCGTTGGTGATGGCACCGGCGTTCCGCGAGTGGATATGTCGGCGCCTGGTCTACCGTCGTGCTCAAGGCCGGGGGGCTCGCCGAGCGAGCAGGCCGCCAGGATGAGTAGGAGCAGGTAGTAGACGCCCCGTTGAAATTGCGTTTGTAGAGCTTTCATATCAGGGGCATTTTACCACGCGCATCTTCGCTATGGCTTATGGCAACCTGATATTTTGCGGAAATGCGCAGAAAGGATTCCATCCGTCGGTACTACTATCGCCGGCCAATCTGTTCCAGCACATGCGTCAGCACGGTGATGCCGCGCTGATACTCATCCAGATCGATATGTTCGTCCGGCGTGTGATCCAGGCGGGAGTCACCGGGACCGTAGGCGACGATGGGGCAGCGCCAGGCCGGGCCGACCACATTCATATCGGCGGTGCCGGTTTTGTGTAGAAAGCCCGGTTGCCCCCCCGTCTGACGGATCGCGCGCACAAACGCGCCTGCCAGCGGTGTCGTCCGTGGGCTGCGGAAGGCAGGACAGGCGCCCTCAAAGGTCAGCGTGGCATCGTCCGCCAGGGTTTGCAACTCCTCGGCGAGGATTGCGGGGTCAACATCTTCGGGCAGGCGCAGGCCAATGGTCGCCTCGGCCCAGTCGGTCAGGCCATCGCCACCGCTGACCACCCGCCGCAGCGCGGGCGTTGTGAATGGCACAGCGATCCCGCACCGCTTCCCAGAACTCGACCAGCAGTTCAGGGGCCGCGCGCAGTTCGCCGGCGCTGTGCGCCGCCGGTTGTTCGCGCCGGTAGTGAACCAGCAACCGTCCCTTGTAGCCCAGCGTGACACGATCCCAGCCACTCGGCTCGCCAATCACGCAGAAGTCGGGGGCATACTTGTCTACGACATAGTGCGCGCCCCGGGAGGTTGCGGCCTCCTCCTCCACCGCCCCAACCAGCACCACCCGGCAGCTTAACGTCCCGGCCTGGTATGCGCGGGCGGCCGCGCAAACGAAGGTGGCAAACGGCCCCTTGGCATCAACCGCGCCGCGTCCATACAACTGCCCCTGCTCAATCCGGAACGGCACCGCGCCGCCAACCGTGTCGATATGGCCCAGCAGCACCAGCAACGGTCCGGTCGTCCCCACCGTGGCAACCGCGTTGCCTGCACCATCAACGCTGGCGGTAAAGCCCAAACTGCTCATCCGCTCAACCAGGAAGGCGGCAACGGCAGCCTCTTCCCCCGACACCGAGGGGATCCGCACAAACTGTTCGAGAAAAGTTATCTCATCCATGATATTTGATCTCACTGCTCCAGGCGTTCTGGTTGCCAGTATACCCGCGCCCCGACACCTCGTCAATGCTTTGGTAATGGTTAGGGGTTACGGGTTAGGGGTTATGGCATCGTTCAAATTGACCATGAGCGCTTGACTCTTCGTAGTGCCGCCTTCAGGCGATTCTAGCCCGGCACAACCGTCTGAAGGCGGCACTATCCAAACGGTAAACTGTCAAGTGCATTTGAACGATGCCTGAATATTTAATCCGGACATCACTGGATCGGAGTCCCGGCTTATGAAGTTTGAATTTTTAATCCGGACATCACTGGATCGGAGTCCCGGCTTCAGCCGGACCAGACTTGCCCGGCAGTATGCCGCAGCCCCGGCAGGCATTCCACCGGCTAAAGCCGGGACTCCAGTTTATTTCATAGCCGGGCTATTTTTTCAAAATCCATCAGTCGGGAACCCGGTCCAGACCGTTAACCCGCAACCCCTAACCCCAAGACCTTTCAAATAAAACGACGTACACGGTCACTCCCCTGGAAGGAGATATCGCCTC
>CAKZQX010000591.1 GCA_937141995.1 uncultured Chloroflexaceae bacterium
ACCTTTGCCAGGCAGGTCAGATCGGCAGTCACGCCCGCGCGCTGCTGCACACCACCCGGCGCAACCCGGAAGCCGGTGACAACCTCATCGCAGATCAGCAACACTTCCCGGTCAGCCGTCAGAGCGCGCAGTTCGCGCAGGAAGCTATCCGGCAGCGGTGCGCCGCCATAGGTGGCCCCGGACGGCTCCAGAATAACAGCGGCAATATCGTCGCGCTGCGCCAGAGTCTGCTCAACAGCGGCAATCTCGGTAGGCAGAGTAATCAGCGCCTCTACCAGCGCGGCGGGGATACCGGCACGGGGATCTTCCTGCTCGGCACCGGGCATGATTAACTCATGCCAGCCGTGGAAATGGCCCGCAAAGCGGATAATTCGAGGACGGCGGGTAAACGCCCGGGCCAGCCGCAGCGCCAGCATAGTCGCCTCCGTCCCGGAAGCGGTGAAGCGGACCAACTCCGCGCCCGGGACAAGCCGTTGAACCAGTTCACCCCAGCGTAGTTCAAGGTCGTGGCAGGCACCATAGTGCGTACCGCGTGCCACCTGCGCCTGCACCGCCGCCACAATTGCCGGATGCCCATGCCCCAGTAGCAGCGCCCCATGGCCGCTCCAGAAATCTATCACCCGATTGTCATCTACATCCCACTTATATGCGCCCTGACTGCGTTCAATATAGAGAGGGAACGGAAACATCGAGCGCCCGTCGTGGGTTACGCCGCTGGGAAACAGCATTGTTGCCCGCGCATAACGTTCGGCGGAACCGGGAAACTTCCGGCGGTATGTCTGTTCAATCGTCATTCGTTAAACCATTGCCGTATGCTGTATGCCGTATGCTGTATGCTGTATGCTGTATGCTGTATGCTGTATGCTGCAATACCGACTACAAATTACGGACTACCGACTACCGACTACCGACTACGGAAAAGCTACATTCCCAATTCGAGCCGGCGGATTAGCGCCATCGGGAGATCAACATTGCGCATCTGCAGTTGCGTCTGATTGATATCATACTCGATCCGATTAAAGCGAAGCGTCCCGGCGTCCGTATCATACACGATATAGGCTGCGCGGGGATCTTGATCGCGCGGCTGGCCGACACTGCCGGGATTAATAAAATAGCGTTCATGCTTGTGCAACTTCATTGTATGCCCGCTGTGAGGCAGGAAGCGCTCACAGTGACCCGCCAGACCCAGACGGAAGCCGAGTTGTACATGCGAGTGACCAATCAGGCAGACCTGAGTATCAAAGAGAGAGAAATTTGCCATTGCCTGCGCCGGCGTCAACAAATATTCCCAGACCGGCTCGCGGGGGCTGGCATGCACCACGGTAAACTGATCGTTGACCCGGCGCGATGCAGGCAGATTCCCCAACCAGGCGCGGTTCTCCGGACTAAGTTAGTTGCCATTCCAGATATTGGCGCGCCGGGCATCCGGGTTAAAATCGCTCAGGTCAACTTTGCCCAGGCATGCCAGGTCGTGATTTCCACTGATAGCAACATCGGCGTGCTGCATCATCGCCGCAATACACTCGTTCGGCTTTGGGCCATAGCCAATAGTATCGCCAAGACACCAGAGCGCGTCGAAACTGCCGGCCGCCGCCAGCACAGTCTCGAGGGCGACGAAGTTTGCATGAATATCTGAGACGATAACAATACGCATATTCGTAAGCTTTCAATCAGCAATCTATATTCTGATACTGTTCGGCCTGGGGGCATATCGCGCCACACCATTGCCGACGTGATTGATCCGAAAGATATAAGCCGGTTTACTTTTGACGGACACAACCGCTGGAGCCTATAATACCTCACATCCGCCTTTTACGTCTTGATGCAGGAGCACACAGACTACCATGGTTGAGCCATCGGGACACTGTCCCCATCTCGGACTAAAACAGAATCGCGCGATTCGGTTTGCGTCGCCCACGCCGGAGCATCGCTGCTACGTCACGGGCGAGGCTCAGGATATCCCTGTCGATCAAACCACATACTGCCTTTCACAGGGACACGTTAATTGTCCATTATACATGGGTTTGACCCCACCTTCAACGTCGCCCTATCTTCAGCCGGTTGAGGCCGTGCCCCAGGGCGGGTTGCGTGGCTGGCTGCGCGGTTTATCGCCCCGCGACCGGGCCATCTACACGGTTCTGCTGGGACTGCTTGTGGTGGTTATCGGCATTTACATCGCGGTTGGCGCGCGCCTGCTCATGAATGATGGTACCATTGGCGGTAACAGTACACAACCGTTGCCGGCGACAACTGAGGTACTGCCGGCTGCGGCGACCCGCACCGCAACCGTCACGCCAACCGCTAGCACTCCACCGACCCACACGCCAACCGCCAGCGCGACGCCGACCGTCACCATGACGCCGACTGTCACGGCGACGCCAACGAGTACGCCCAGCGTAACGCCACAGCCGATCTTTATTCCGCCGACCGCGCCACCGCCGCCGGTCATCTGGCCGAGCGCAACACCTATACCACCAAGTCCGACGTTTGTGCCGGCCAGTGCCACCCCGGAGCCGGCGAGTCCGACATTCACTCCACCAGAACCGACGTTCGCGCCGGCCAGTCCAACGCCCGCGCCCGCCAGTCCGACGTTCGCGCCCGCCAGTCCGACGCCCGTGCCCGCCAGCGCCACGCCGGTGCCGCCCAGTCCGATTCTTGAGCCGCCAACGGACATACCCGACGTGACATTTGTCCCCAACACCCCAGAACCCCGCCCAACGGCGCAGCCGGCAACCGGGATACCGCAGTCAGGCCGAACCTGACACCGGCAGAATAGCGGACTGGGGTACAACGACACGCGATCAGGGGCGTTCCCTGATCGCACTTTTCTGCTCATTCCTCGGTACGCTCACGCTCCGGTGTTTCGGCAGTGGTTGGCGGCGCTGCTGCCGGTCTATGTCCCCGCAGGCAGTGGAACAGGGTTTCGGCATCCGGGCTGCGGGTAAACGCAGTGATCTGATCGCCGGGCTGAAATACCGTATCGCCGTGCGGAATCAGCACGCGTCCGTTGCGCCGAATCGAAACCAGGATACACTCAGTTGGGAGATCATCGGCAACATTGCGCAGGGTTTTGCCGACGGCGCGATCTTCCTGTGCCAGCGGAATCTCAACAAACTCGGTTCCCTCTTCACTGCGCAACTGCATGCGCTGCGCCCGATGCTGGATCTCAATCCGGCGGGTCAGCGCCAGATCATAGGCGCGAATAATATCCGCGCGGCGAATCAGCCCGACCGGGTGATAGGGATCATCACGCGACACCACCGGCAGTCGTCCAATGCCCCGCCGTCCCATCCGCGCCAGGGCCACTCCCATACTCTCGTCGGGAAAGGCTACCTGCAGACGCGGCCAGGTTGTCCCAACCTCGGCGACATAGGTTCGACGCGGGCGCTTCTCCAATAGTGCCTGATCCAGATCATTGACGGTGACGATGCCCCAGAGTTTGCCCTGTTCATCCAGGACCAGCAACCCGTGATGGCGCGTACGGGTGAGCGTTTCGGTCAGCGTGACAATATTTGTGTCGGACGATACGGTGTCGATGTTGGTTGACATCACCTCACCGACCGTGACACTCTGCAATACATCAACATCGCGCCCCTGCTGGAGCCGAATACCGCGCCGGGTCAGCTTCAAGGTGTAGATCGACTCGCCCCCCAGCATGCGCTGCGCCAGCAGGGTGGCAATAACAACCGTCAGCATCAGCGGCAGGATGATGCGGTAGTCGCCGGTCAACTCGAACAGAATCAGCACGGCGGTAATCGGTGCATGCGCGCTGGCCGCAAAAACGGCGGCCATACCCACCAGCGCATACGCGCCCGCTGGAGCCGGAATTCCGGGAAAGAGCAGGGCTACGACCATTGCAAATGCGCCACCTAGCATGGCCCCGACAAACAGCGCAGGCGCAAAGACACCGCCGGAACCGCCTGATCCCAGCGTCAGACTGGTAGCGAGCAGTTTGAGCAGTAGCAGCGCCGTCACCGCACTCAAGGCCAGTTCATTTGCCAGCACGCTCTCGATTACATCGTAACCCACATTGAAGATCTGCGGCGTCCCCTCCCACGCTGGTCCTGTTACCAGCGGGTAGACCAGCGCCAGCACCCCCAGCAGCGCGCCGCCAATGGCCGGCTTTAGCCAGTCGGGCACGCCCTGCCACTCATCAAACAGATCTTCTGTCCAGTAGAGCAGGCGCACAAAGAGCACGCCCACACCCGCCGCCAGCACGCCCAGCAGCGGGTAGAGCAGAAACTCCCAATAGCTGTTGATGCCATACTCAAACGGAATCCGAAAGGCCGGCGCACTACCGAACACCGCGCGCGCAATTACCCCGGCAATAACGGATGAGATAACGACAGAACTGAAGTAGCGGATGCTGAACCAGCCGAGAATAACCTCCAGGGCAAACATCACCCCCGCAATTGGCGCGTTAAACG
>CAKZQX010000592.1 GCA_937141995.1 uncultured Chloroflexaceae bacterium
GGTGCCAGCCTGGTCGGGTCCAGCAAAAGATCAACCGCCAGCCGCAACTGGTCCGGCGAAATTGGTTTCTCCAGCAGACAATCGACCTTGAGTTCTGTAGCACGTTCTGCTGACAAATCCTGTGGACTGACCGTAAAAACAATCACAGCCGTAGCAGGATCAAGTTCCCTTACACGACGGACAAGCTCAAGCCCATCCATGCCGGGCATTTTGATGTCGGTGAAGAGGAGATCGACCGGCTGGCGTGAAATGTGAAGGAGTGCGGCCTCACCGGAAGAAACGGAACTGACAATATATGACGAGTCTTCAGTGAGTGCCAGTGTAACAATCCGTCGGATATTGATGTCGTCATCGACGATAAGGATACGTTTTGACATCGGCTGTGTCCCCTTTCCCTGATGCGCAACGCCGGAGGCAGTTCTCCTGACGCGGAGGGTTATTGGTGATGGGTGCATATAGTATAACGTATTTGCCCTGGTTTGAGTCCATAGTTTCTCTGCTTTTGGCAGATTCTCTATGTGGGCACTATATACTACCATCGCTAGTAAAAAACGTCCTTACGCCGGTTTTTCGCGTAGCGCAATATGCAGTTCTTTAAGCTGACGGTCATCAACGGACGACGGCGCGCTGGTCATAAGGTCAATTGCCTGCTGCGTTTTCGGAAAGGCCATAACCTCACGGATGGTCGGTTCATCGGCCAGGATCATGACCAGTCGGTCAATGCCGGGCGCAATACCGCCGTGCGGGGGCGCACCATATTCAAATGCCTCCAACATATGCCCAAACTGGGCCTGGGCTTCCTCCGAGCTGATTCCCAGGCCGGCAAACATCTTCTGCTGAATATCGCGGCGGTGGATTCTGATACTGCCGCCACCCGCCTCATAGCCGTTGAGAATCAGGTCATAGGCTTTGGCGCGCACTTTACCGAGATCACTATCGAGCAGTGCCAGATCTTCGTCAAGCGGTGCGGTAAAGGGATGATGAACGGCATCCCAGCGTTGCTCATCTTCATTCCACTCAACCAGTGGGAAATCGACGATCCAGGCAAACGACAGCAGTTCCGTGTCGATCAGTTTTAGCCGTAGCGCAAACTCCCGCCGCAATCGGTCCAGCACCATGGCGACAACGGCGGGCTGATCGGCAACCAGCAGCAGCAGATCGCCCGGCTGCCCCGCCAGCCGCGCAACGATGTCGCTCATCTCGGCATCGCTTACAAAACGCCCGAACGACGAGCGGATTTCGGCGCTGCTCGCCTCCGGCAGTGCGGCCCAGGCCAGACCCTTCGCCCCCACGTTGCGTGCCAGATCGGTTACTTCGTCCAGTTGTTTGCGGCTATACCCACCACAGCCGGGGATACGTACCCCTTTAACCTGGCCGCCCTGCTCCAGTGCGCCGCGAAACACCTTAAATTCGGTCTGGGCAACCAGGTCCGAAAGATCCACCAGTTCCAGACCATAGCGCAGGTCAGGCCGGTCGGTGCCATACTTTGCCATGGCATCGGCATAAGTCATTCGGGGGAAGGGGGTAATCAGCCGCTTGTGCGGTGTCACCTCGCGGACCAGCTCGGTGAAGAGGCGCTCCATCAGATTGATCACGTCCTCTTGCTCCACGAAGCTCATCTCCAGGTCTAGCTGGGTAAACTCGGGCTGGCGGTCGGCCCGCTGATCTTCGTCGCGGAAGCAGCGCGCAATCTGGAAATATTTATCGTAGCCCGCAATCATCAGCAACTGCTTGAGTTGCTGCGGGCTTTGTGGCAGCGCATAGAATTTGCCCGCATGCAACCGACTGGGCACCAGGTAGTCCCGCGCACCCTCCGGCGTAGACTTGATCAGGATGGGCGTCTCAATCTCGACAAAGCCCTCGCGGTCCAGGAAATCGCGCATAAACTTGACCACGCGGTGGCGCAGGATCAGGTTCTGCTGCATCCGCTCGCGCCGCAGATCGAGATAGCGATATTTGAGGCGCAACGCTTCTTCCTCGTTGCCCTCCTTGGAGATATAGAGCGGGAGCGGCGTGCGGGCCGTGTTAAGCACATTGGCCGAAACAGCCTGCACCTCAATGGCGCCGGTCGTAATCTCCGGGTTGATCGCATCTTCAGGGCGAGGGCGCACCAGGCCGCGCACCTGCAATACATATTCCGGCCGGGCCTCACTCGCAACAGCGTGAGCCTCGGGCGCGCCGTTGGCATCAAAGACAACCTGAGTCATCCCATAGCGATCGCGCAGATCGATGAAAATCAGCGGGCCGTGATCGCGTCGGCGATTGACCCAGCCCGCCAACGTGACTTCCTGTCCAGCGTATTCTGAACGCAACTCGCCGCAGGTATGCGAACGGAACATAGTGTCGTAACTCCTCTATCCGTAGATTCTGCTTTGCTCTACCAGTGGAACACCAGGGCAATACTCAATAACACGACTTACATGGTTGGTGTTCAAACTGCACGTCTGACAAGATGAAAACGGTCTTCGCCGGCGGCAGCATGGTACTTCTTTTTTCTTTTTGACGAACATGGTGCATTTTATGCACCATGTTCGTCAAATAAGGATGGGTTATTCCGCCCTGCCGGAGGCGAACATGCCTTTTGCGTGAGCCACCGCGTAACGCGTGTCAATAACTGGAGTTGTCTCCCCCACACATCGTAATGTCTCCGGTAGGGACGCGCTTCTGCGCAACCGCAAGCCGTCGTGATGCGGAACCTCTCTCCCTGGGTTGCCACGAGGGGCTACCCCTACGGATGGTATGCCCAGGCGATCCGGCAAAGCTGCCTACCCGTGAAAGAAACAGCACCCTCCCCATCTTTCATTCAGGATGCGGGCATTATAGCATGGTGCATGGCCCGCGCGAATTCTGGACGATAGCAAGAACACAGGATTATCAGGATAGCGCCCAACCCGGTACCGGACGGAGGCTGTCATGCGGGTTTGTGCTCGGTTGCTTTGTGCGCTGTTCGCTATATAATCGGGGCAATTCGCATCTAACATGAGCCAGTACCAGCCATACCAGAATGCACGACGCGTTTCATCTGCGGCAGCAAGCCACTCACTTATCTTTTCGGCAAGATTGTTGCTGCGAGAGCGACATAGTTGTCGCACAAGTGGGAATCGTTGCCTGGCAGAGGAGCGCATATCGCCTCCGGCAGGGCGGAAGAACCCGGATCTTTTTCACGAACATGTGGCGCATTGCGCCACATGTTCGTGAAAAAGATCAAACAGTACCATGCTGCCGCAGGCGAATCGGGGTTTTATCAGGTCAAATGCCCGGTTTGAACGCACACCGCGTAACTCGTGTCATATGACAGGACGTACGCGGTCGTTGACCCGACAAGCGATTCCGCCTCCGGCAGGGCGGAAGAACCCATCTTTGTTCACAAAGCATTTGCACGTAGTGCAAAAATGTTGTGAAAAAGATCAAAACGTACCACGCTGCCGCAGGCGAATGAGGATTCCGGGTCTGGTACACGGGCGGAACAGTCCGCACCGCGTACGTCCTGTACTATGAATGAACCAGATGAACAGTCGCATTTCGATTCTGGGCGTGCCGGTCGATAATATCACCATAGCAGATGCGGTTGCGCGGGTTGTCGCCTACATCGAGCAGGGCGGGCCCCACCAGATTGTCACCGTCAACCCGGAATTTGTGATGGAAGCGCAGCACAATGCGGCCTTTCGCGCAGTGCTGTGCCAGGCCGATCTGGCAACCCCAGACGGCTTCGGCTTACTGCTGGCCGCGCGCCGGCTGGGCACGCCGCTGCGTGGGCGGGTCACTGGCGTTGAACTGACGCAGCGGATCGCCGAGTTGGCGGCCGCGCGCGGGTATCGTGTCTTCTTGCTGGGAGCGGCTCCCGGCGTAGCTGAGCAGGCCGCCGCTGTCCTGACCTCGCGGTATCCCGGTCTGTGGGTTGCCGGCTGCTACGCCGGATCGCCCCACCCACGCCATGCGCCGTTTTTGCGTCAACTGATCACCGCAGCGCAACCGGATATCCTGCTGGTAGCCTACGGTCATCCCGCGCAGGATCTCTGGATTGCCCGCAACCAGCCCGCGTTGCGCATTCCGGTTGCCATGGGCGTGGGGGGCGTCTTTGACTACCTGGCGGGACGGGTACCGCTTGCGCCGACCTGGTTGCGGCGGCTGGGGCTGGAGTGGCTCTACCGGCTGCTGCGCCAACCCCGGCGCTGGCGGCGCATTCTGGTTGCCGTGCCGCTTTTTACCTGGCGGGTGCTGCGTGCCGGGCATAAAACGTAGGGTTGCGAATTTTATGCTATACTTGACCTTACTCAATTGAGACGCACCCTCACGGTTCTTTAATGGAACATAATCTGATTATCTGAGATGCCGCCGCGCATAGCTGCTTCCCCGATCTGCTGCTGGCGTGTCGTGCATGCTGTGCGGTTTATTACCTGGAATGTAACAGGAGTTAGCGATGTCAGTAACCCCCGCAACCACCGCCGAACGGATTGAAGACCTCCGGCAGCGCCATGAGAAGGCAACAACGACTGATCCCAAAGCAGCTCAGAAGCAACACGAGCGCGGCAAACTGACCGCGCGCGAGCGGATCGAGGCACTCCTTGATCCCGACTCGTTTATCGAACTTGATGCGTTTGCAGTGCATCGGAACACCGCCTTCGGCATGGAGCGCCGGAAACCGCTTGGCGATGGCGTAATCACCGGCCATGGTACGATCGATGGCCGATCGGTTTGCGTCTTTGCTCAAGATTTCACA
>CAKZQX010000593.1 GCA_937141995.1 uncultured Chloroflexaceae bacterium
CACGAGTTACGCGGTGGGTACGCAAACCGGACGTTTCACCCGCTGAAAGCCCGCTTCGCCTGCGGCAGCGTGGTACATGATGTTCTTCTTGACGAACATTTTGCACTGTGTGCAAAATGTTCGTCAAGAAGGATGGAATCTTCCATCCTGCCGGAGGCGAAATGTCCTTACGGGTCAGTGACCGCGTAACGCGTGTTATTTACACGGCATAGTGTGGTGGACAATCAAACCGGACATGTGATTCCATCCCTTACCACTGATCGATCAGGTTGTGCCGCTCTTGCGTGGGCGGCGGCTGTGGCGCGCGAGCGTGCGCGGCGTTGGTCGCCGTCGCCCAGGGTGGCCGTTACTGCTGCCATTGCCGTTCCCCACCCCATTGCTCGGCCCCGGCGTAACCGGCATCGGCGCGGCACCGCCCCCGGCGACCGCAACCGGCGCAGGTGGCGGTGTTTTGCGCCGGAACAGCCCGCCGACGCGCCGCGTAATGCCCTCGAGCAGGCTGTAGGCGGTTGGCACTACCAGCAGGGTCAGCAGGGTGGATGTGACCATGCCGCCGATCACGACGATGGAGAGCCCGCGCCGGACTTCGCTTCCCTCACCCAACCCGATGGCAATCGGCAGGCTGCCGGCAATCAGCGATAGCGCCGTCATCAAGATCGGGCGTAGACGGATGGCCCCGGCATGTTCCAGCGCATCATGTTTGGTCATGCCCCCCTGCCGCAGCCGGTTGGTAAAGTCCACCAGCAGGATCGAGTTTTTCACTACCAGACCCATCAGCATAATCAGGCCAATCATGCCGAAGATGTCCAGTTCCAGCCCGACCAGTCGCAGCGCCAGAAATGAGCCGATAAAGCTAAACGGCATCGCCAGCATAATCACAAACGGCTGGAAGAACGAACCAAACTGCGATGCCAGCACCATGTAAACAAACAGGATCGACAGACCCATGGCAACCAGCAGTGTGGCGAAGCCCTCCTGCTGATCCTCAACCTCGCCGACAAACCCCACATCAACATTCTCCGGCAGTTCAATCTGATCCAGCCGGGCCTGTAGCTCCTGCCGTACCTCGTTGATGTTCCGGTCAACCACATTTGCACCGACCAGCACTTCGGTTAGACGGTTGTAGCGTCGGATAGTGGTCGGACCGGTGGTCAACTCAACATCAACCAGTGAGCCGATTGGCACGTTGCCCGCAGTGGTCGGCACGCTGATGGCACGAATATCCTCGACACCGGCGCGGTCGCCGGGCTGCAGGCGTACCACAATATCGGTGTCCTCGCCGCTCTGGCGGAAGGTGGTCGCTTTGTCGCCCTCGATCAGGGTACGCACTGAGGTAGCGATATCGTCATTCGTCAGGTTCAGATCACCGGCTCTGTTCGGATCGAGGAAGAATTGCAACTCGGGTTTCCCCGGCGTGTAGGTGGTGTCAATATCGACCAGACCGGCAACCTGTTGGGCCTCACCCTGCAGTTGCTGGAGCAGCGGCGTCAGTTCGTCCAGCGAGCCGGTTGTCTGAATGCTCAGTTGCAGTTGCCGCCCGGTCACGCCCGTGTTGCTCCCGGCCAGATCAGGCTGGCTAAATGCCAGGCGCGGGAGAAAATCCAGTTGCGGGCGGAGGTCGGCCTGGGTCGCCTGGGTCGGCTCATCCTCGTGCAGTCGCACAAAAAAGTTGGTCACTTCCGGCGAGCCGCCGCTGCCGACCGTGGTTTGCACCGCTGCAACGGCCGGGCTGTCCAGCAGCACCTCTTCCGCCCGCCGCGCCAACTGGTCCGTCTCGTCCAGGGGCGTGCCGGGGGGCATCTCAAAGCTCATGGCAAACTCGCCCTGGTCCTGCGCGGGGAAGAAGGCGAATTTGAGCCCGGAGGCCACATAGATGCTGGCACCCAGAATCAGGATGGTCAGCACGACAATTACCAGACGGTGGCGCAGACTCCAGGCCAGCAGCCGACCATAGCCTCGCGCCATCCAGTCCAACTCTTCGTGGGCCTCATCAGGAAGATCAAGCTCGCTCGTCGGCTCGGCTGTCGGTGCCGCGCCGGTCGGCTGTGAGGGGTGCTTCGGCTGGAAGAGATGGGCCGAGGTCATGGGCGCCAGGGTAAATGCCTCGAAAATCGAGATGGTCATGGCACAAACAATCGTGATGCCAAATGCACCAAAGATGATGCCGGTAATGCCGGTGGTAAATGTCACCGGCAAAAACACCGCAATAACCGTGAGCGTCATCGCCACCACCGAGAGCGACACCTCGGCGGTGCCGCGACTGGCGGCAATCATCGGTATTTCGCCGCGCTCCACATGCCGGAAGATATTCTCCCGTACCACAATCGCGTCGTCAATCACCAGACCGACCGAAAGCGAGAGCGCCAGCAGCGTCACCAGGTTGATGCTCATATCGAACAACTGGAGCGCGGCAAAGGTGCCGATCAGGATCACCGGCAACCCCAGCGCAGTGACAATCGTGTTGCGCAGGTTGCGGAAGAAGAGAAAGACGATCAACATCGCCGCCCCGGTTGCGACAATCAGTTCATCAATAGCGCTACGGGTTGACTCCTTCACAAAGGTGGAAGAGTCGCGTGCAATAAAGTAGTTCAGATCGGCGCGGGCTGCGAAGATATCGGTCAGTTCGGCTTTGATATTATCAGCGACCTCGACGGTGTTAGCGTCATTCTGCTTGCGAATGCTGATTGTCACCGCGTCTTCGCCATCGAGCCGCGCATAACTCTCTACCTCGGCGACGCCATCCTCAACGGCAGCTACATCGCCGATGCGGTAGGGTGTGCCGGTAATCTGCACCCGCAGGATGTCTTCCGGCGTCTGGAGCATACTTGGCGCGCGCAGGTTGATATCCTGCGCCCCGGCGTTGATATCCCCCAGCCCCAGGTTGGCATTGGCATTGCGGATCGTGCCGACAATCTGCGACGGGGCAATCTGCCGCGCGGTGATCATATCCAGATCCATCAGCACATTGATCTGCCGGATCTGGCCGCCGTCTACCTCAACCGAGCCGACGCCCTGAATGCGCTGCAACTGCGGGACGATGTCATCGTCAATCAGCTTGCGCAGGTCCAGCGGCGAGATCGATCCATCACTGGAGACGGCAATCGAGAGCACCGGGAGTTCGCCGGGATCAAATTGCTGGAAGATCGGGTCTTCCACCTCGGCGGGCAACTGGGGCAGGACGGCGTTGACCTTCTCGCGCACATCCCGGTCGGCATCATCAACATCAATAGATGTATCGAAAGCTACAGTGATAACCGCAACGCTCTCATTGGCGCTTGTCGTGATACTGTCGATACCACTAATCGTAGCGAGTTCGTTTTCAATTGGCTCGGCCACCTGCTCGGCGACGCTCTCGGGGCCGGCTCCCGGGTAGGACAGCGTCACGGCGATCACGGGTGTCGAGAAATCGGGAAATAAATTGACCGGCAGAGTCGCGTAGGAGAGCAAGCCCATGACGATGATCAGGAGCATGAGCATCGTAATAAACACAGGCTGCTTGATCGCGGTATCCGAGATAAAGACACCGTTGAGTTTTGGCTCAGGGGTCGGGCTGCTCATCTACAATCCTTGCACTGTTGTCGTATGCTCATTGCACGTAGCCGGACTTACTATACAGTAAAAGGTTCTTACGGGCAAGTAGAATGTCTGGAAGATATGTGGAACATACCACTTTACATGTGAAAAGAAGAAATAATATATCTGTTCAGGTTGTATAGTAGCCGGCGGGTGAATACGTACGGTGGCGACCTGCTCAAAACGGAATATGTATTCCGCTAGTATTATGGAATACTGGTTCCGCTTTGTCAAGGGGGAGTAGCAAATCCCACCAACCCCACCTATACCGAGTGGTAGACCGTTTGCTATAATGGAACCAGTTACGCCGATGCTTTCAGCGCCGGCGTAGGGCATAATACGGCAGCAAGGACGATCTTGCCGGCGTGATGAGGATGGTGGCTCCTATGAAAGACGAACAGCATACGACCAGTCTGTCGGTGCTCCGGATCAGCTATCTGGACGCCATGCAACGTGGCAGTGGGCGCGCGGCTGATCAGGTTGTGCAGCAGGCGCTGGACAGCGGGACGGTGGCGGGTGAGGTTTACCTCGATATATTCCAGCCGACCGCCTACGAGATCGGGCGGCTCTGGCAGAACAACCAGTTCAGCGTCGCGCAGGAACATCTGGCAACGGCGATTATCGAACGGCAGATGGGCGAACTGCATCCGTTGTTCCGCCCACAACCGCCCCGCTCCAATTGCCCGCACACCCTGGTAATCGGCTGCGTTCCCAACGAACAGCACCGGGTGGGGGCGCGTATGGTGGCCGACTTTTTTGAAGCGGATGGCTGGGAGGTACATTATCTCGGCGCGGCGGTACCGATCTCCTCCTTTGTGGAGATGGCGAAGGAATTTCAGGCCGATCTTATTGGCCTCTCGGCGCAGATGGTCTACCATGTGCCGCACATTAGCGAGTTCGCCCACGAACTCAACCGGCACAGTCTCAATAATATCCCGGTGATGGTCGGGGGGATGCCGTTTGTGCAGCAGCCGGAACTGGTCAACACGCTGAATGTGCGTTTCAGCGCGGCGGATGCGCGGCAGGCAGTGGACCGGGCTAACCGGATGTTTGCCGCTCCCGGCAGCGCTGTGGCTCCACCCCGCCCCCCGGAAGCGGCACCGCTTGCCACGCTGGAAGCCTTTCAGCAGGCACGTCGGCAGATTATCCAGTATGCCACCGCCCGATCGCTGGAACGTGATAACGAGGTCGCCCCGTTGGGCAATCGCGCCGAGCAGATCATTGCCGCCGGGTTTGAGTTTACGACCCGCATGCTGGAGACAGCGATGGCGCTTCAGAATACCACGCTACTTGAGGAACAACTGGCCTGGGGCAATCAGCGCCAGCCCCACGACGGCGTAACCCCGGCACATCTGCTCAGTCGCTTTATGCTCTATGCGGAAGCG
The DNA here is from genome assembly GCA_937141995.1 of uncultured Chloroflexaceae bacterium. Lineage (GTDB taxonomy): Bacteria > Chloroflexota > Chloroflexia > Chloroflexales > Chloroflexaceae > CAKZQX01. The sequence goes on from CAKZQX010000593.1 coordinate 4,959, forward strand.
GTGAGTGCTATGCTGCCCACCGATCATGCCGCCGCAGTCAATCAATACGTCCACTGGATGATTGCTCGCCAGCAGGAGATCGTTGATCAGTCACGCAACAGCAACCCATAGCGGCTGTTTCGGCCTGATGCCAGGCTAGAATGTCAGTTTCGCTTGCGGCAGCATTGGTACATTTTCTGGCTTTTTGGAAAAAAGCGGCTCAGAGACAGGCGTTACGCGGTTGTCCATCTGGCGGCTGGGATGCGCCTCCGGCGGGGTGGAAAAACCTTTCTTTTTCACGAACATGTGGCTCACAGAGCCACATGTTCGTGAAAAAGATAAGAAAAAGTACCATCCTGCCGGAGGCAAAGTTTCCTTCCAGGTATGGATACTTGCCATAATAAGCAAAATTCGTTACAATCAGCACAATCCTGTGAAGCAACCAGCTAACTGCATACTGGGAGATGAGCATGAAAATCGGAGTTCCGCGCGAAGTGCGCGAGGGCGAGTCATGCGTCAGTCTGACGCCGGTCGGCGTACGCCGCCTGGTCAGCATGGGCCACCGGGTTTGTGTTGAACGCGGCGCGGGTGAGCGCGTCGGGTTTCCCGACCAGAGCTACATCGAAGCCGGGGCGCAACTGGTCTACTCGCCGGAAGAGGTCTACTGGCGCTCCGACCTGATTACCAAGGTTGAACGCCCAACCTTTGATGAGTTTACACTGTTCCAGGACAACGCCACCCTGGTCTCGTTTCTACAACTGGCGGCCGCGCGCCCCAGCAAGATCGAGACTATGCTGGAGAAGCAAATCACCGCGATTGCCCTGGAGACGATTGAGACGGACGAGGGGGAACTGCCGGTCATCCATGCCATGAGCCAGATCGGCGGG
>CAKZQX010000594.1 GCA_937141995.1 uncultured Chloroflexaceae bacterium
TGAATTTTGTTGGGAACAAGCATGGAATCTTCCCCCCTGCCGGAGGCGCATCCCAGCCGCCGGATGGACAACCGCGTAACTCCGGTCAGATTACAGAAGGTACGCGGTTGATATGCGAACCGGACGTTTCACCCGATGAAAGCTTGATGCGCCTGCGGCAGCATGGTACATGACTATCTTTTTCACCCTGCCGGAGGCGATAACCCCCGCCAAACACGGGATCGCCTGATACATGTTAGCATAGGTCGTTTCGCGGTGTTCGCTCATGTCGTGTTGTTCGTGGTCCAAACGCCCACCGCGTAACTTGTGAAAATTGATAGGAGCAACATTCCATGAATCGCTATCGCCTGATCATCGTTCTCCTGATAAGTGTAAGTCTGCTCCTGCTGCTGGAGATGAGCCGCACGCTGGTGGGTGGTGTGCGCCGGATAGCGCAACCGACAACGATGCCGCCGCTCATTACTGCAACGCCGGGCGCTGCAATCCCGCCGGCGCCCACCGGTGTATCTGTTGCGGTGCGCTCGGTTGCGAACCTCCATCAGAGTGTGTCCAGCGTGCCGGTTCCGCTGGCGATTCAGGTTGATCAGGCCGGTGTGACGCCGGATCTGCTGCTTTTCACCCAGAACCTGGTGGAAGACACGACCCGCCTGGTCTATCTCGCCGGAGGTGATGGGACGGTGCGCTGGGAGAGCCCGGCACTGGAAATGCTCAGTATGCACCCCCAGGTTATCCCCAGTTATGCATTAATCTACCTGCTTGACGAGACGCGCTTGCTGGCGCTTGACCGTGTGAGCGGGCGAATTGTCTGGGAGGCGGCGCTTGCCGATACCCTGCCCCCGGATTGCCCCGATTGTCTGCAACTTGTGGATGACTACCTGGTTGCGCTGACGCGTGATGGAACGCTCCAGCGTATCGCTGCTGTCAACGGCCTGGATGCCTGGATGCAACGGTCGGCGGGTACGCCGCGCCAGTTGCGCGTGATTGGCGACCGGATTGCCATACTGCGGTATCAGCCGGATGATCCGGCCGGCAGTGTGCTGGAACTGTTCGACGCGGCGGATGGAACGCTGGTGCAGCGCAGCGAGCCCGCTTGTGCCGGTCTGGAAGCGCGATCCGCCGATGCTGCCGATCTTCCGTTTGCAACTCTGCTGGTTGCGCCGGATGACCGGGCGTTCTACCTGCTGGCGGATGGCGCGGGGAAGGGCTTCACCCGTTGTGTGCAGCGGGTTGATGCCACAACGGGTGCGCCGGTCTGGAGCAGCTTGCTGGAAGATCTCCTGCCGGCGGCGTTTCCGCAGCGACAAACGCTGCTGACGGATGTGGCGCTCTATGTCAGCGTGCCCGGCGGATTAACCGCGCTGGATCTACAGGATGGGCGTCCCCGCCGGCTCATTCGGGGCCAGGAGTATGGCATCCGGCCGCTGGCGGCGCGCGACGGTCATCTGCTGATCGAAGCCGTGGCACTGGATGATCGGCAGTCGGTTGAACTCTGGGGATTGGATGCGGCCCTGGGTGAACGGCGCTGGCGCTATCCGCTTCAGGCTACGCGCCGACGGGACGGGGCACTGGGGCCGGGCGATTGGACCGGGCATCTGGTGCCGGGCGGATTTGCTGTGGCCCAGCAACTCCCGGACCGGCTTCAACTGGAAACGCTCACCCTGGCTGATGGGACGCGGAGGAGCGTAATGTCCTTTGCCCCACGGGATGGGGTGGCCCTCTGCCGGGGGATTGCCTGGGAAGCCGACATGGCCTGGCTTACCTTCCAGCGACTCTATGCCGTAGACCTGCGTGGCGATCGGGTTGTCTACACCTGGCCGAAGACGGATGAATAGCACCGGCAGTGGGAGCAGGCAAAAGCCGATACTACCCCCGCTGAAACAGATGCCTGACCGGGCAGGCAAAGCCCGGCAGCAGCGGCGAAGTTACCGTATCCGTGGCGTGCAGCAGCGCCGCCTGCCGGAGCCGGGCATGGTCCAGGCGATAGATTGTCACCTGCTGCGTATGCCAGTCGGCGATCCAGTACTCCTGTACGCCCTGTGTCGCGTAGAGCCTCCGTTTGGCCTCCCGGTCACGCTGTTCATTCTCCGGGTCGGGTGAGAGCACCTCAACCACCAGCTCCGGCGCGCCGCAGAGATGTCCCGCGCCATCCCAGAGCAGCGCCATCCGCTTTGCGCTGATCCAGATGACATCCGGCAGGACATTATCAAACTTACTGAATACGAGATCGGGAGCCATGCGTGCTTCCCCATGTGTTTGCGTGCGCGACCAGCGCTGCAACTCCATAAAGATCAGGCTACAGGCATGCTGATGCTCCCAGGCCGGCGGTTGTGAGGTAAACAACGCGCCATTAATCAACTCGTAGACCGTGCCGTCGGCGGGCATTAACTCCAAATCGGCCACGGTCCAGCGCTCCGGTTGTCTGGTTGATGGGCCCATGGTGCAGTTCCTCTTGATGGACTGTCTCCTGCGCGTTGTGTGCGACACAGTATCGCAGGATGCAAGACGATAACCTATCCGTAGTATGGCGCAGGGACGAACAACGCAAGACGGAGGAGGGACTACGGGTTACGGATTACGCTCAGTATAGCACTTTTTGCGCAAATTTCTCAACAATATAGTTCTCAGAGACTGTCTGGAAAGGGTTGGTCATGGGGATGTTGGCCCGGCCCCCCGTCCTGTCCGTCATGCGGGAGCGATCATGAAACAATGAGTCCGGATATGGAGAGCGCTCCCGCCCGGCTCTGGAGCAGGAGTCCCGGCTGAAGCCGGGACTCCTGGAACGCTGTCCGGTGTCGCAGGGCACCCAGCATGCCGTGGGACCGACGTGAATCATCTTTTCAGACAGTCTCTCACCATGTGTAACGCGACTTCAAGGTGTTACGTCGGATCTGGTATAGCAATCCGATAGTGGTTGTAACCTTGCTCAATTTCAATCGGATCAAGATCTTGAAGAAAGACGAGTGATATGAAATTACTTCGATTTGACATAACTTCCCATGCTGACATGCACATGCGTATCTCGCTGCTGTTGCTCTTTGGTGTGTTTGCGCTCTTCGGAGCGGTCTTCGGTATCTGGCAGGTGCTGGTGGCCGACCTGACCATAACCCTGCAGATCTCCTCCGGCCAACTGGGGTTGGCGATCTCCGGGGGATTGCTGGCCTCGCTTCCATCAATGGCACTCGGTGGGCGGATTGTGGACCGCTGGGGGCAGCAGGGCGTGATTCTCGGCACAGGCGTGCTGATGGGGCTGGCACTGGCAGTGCTGGCACTGGTGCCGGGCTATGCCGCGCTGTTTGCTGTGCTGGTACTCTTCTTCGCCATGACCGGCACTTATGATGTGGGCATTAATGCCGCCGCGATGGGGTTTGAGCAGTGGACGCGTCGGCGTATCCTGACCTATCTGCATGCGGCCTTTAGCGGCGGCGCATTCGTGGCG
>CAKZQX010000595.1 GCA_937141995.1 uncultured Chloroflexaceae bacterium
CTTTTACTTCCTGGACATCGTTGGGCATAATGATGCAAGTGACATCGCGCTCGGCAATGGCGATGCGCAGCGCCCGGTCAACCAGGTGGCGTACCTGCGCCGGGTGAGAAGCCATGTGGACATAGTTATGCGCTACATCTTTATAGAGCGTAATAAGATCAATTTCCTGCTGGTAGTCCGTCCCCAGTGCCGTGGTCGCCTGCTGCCCAATAATTGCCACGACAGGCTGATGATCCTTTTGAGCATCATACAGACCATTGAGCAGATGTATTGCTCCCGGCCCGGAGGTCGCCAGACAGACGCCGACCTGGCCGGTAAACTTGGCGTGGGCACAGGCCATAAAGGAAGCCATCTCCTCGTGGCGCGTCTGGATAAACGTGACCTTATCGCTAGCGCGGTTGAGCGCCCCCATAATGCCGTTAATGCCGTCACCGGGATAGCCGTAGATCCGGCGAATACCCCAGTTATAGAGGCGCTGGATCAGAAAATCGCTGGCATTCTCGCTATGTATAAGTTTTTGTACCATCGCGGCGTATACTCCTTCTTTCTTTTTAACACTACCGGGAATCGGGATAGGCAATGGTTGTCAGCAGGGCGTTCTCGGCCTGGCGCGAGTCGAGCCGGGTGTGCTGCACCACAATCGGCACATCCGACTCGATGACGCCGGCATAGTCGGTATCGCGTGGAATCGGTTCCGGGTCAGTGAGGTTGTTGAAGCGGACATGGTGCGTACGGCGGGCAGGAACCGTGATCCGGTAGGGTCCGGCCGGTTCGCGGTCACTAAAGTAGACGGTGATCGAAACGTGGGCGTCCCGATCCGAGGTGTTTAGCAGGCACGCAGTTTCATGGCTGGTAAACTGCGGCTCCGGTCCGGTACTCTCACCGGGAATATAGCCCTCAGCAATCGCCCAGCGCGTCTGCCCGAACGGCTTCCCCATACAACCCTCCTTGTCGATGGGCGGAGCGCCCTGCTCCGCCGACATCAGCGACTGTCGGTGTGGCAAGCGCAACTCCAGCAATCTATCGCAGGGCCGTTCTGCTCTAACCACACACTAACATAATTTTTACACTTAATGATGTAACAAATCTCACATAGTGATGCTTGTGGAATGCAGGTGAACGGTGTGCGCATGCTATGCGCTCATGCTGGTTGCCAATGCAGCAATTTGTGTGCCATGGTTCGGCGCAAGCCCATGCTTGCGCACTCTAGACTGGCGCGGGAGCCGGAATTTGCCAAAAGTGCCAAGATGCTGTATCTTCCTGCCACAATACTTACGTAATTCAATAATTGCGTATAGAGAACAGAGAACAAAGGAACACAGAATCGAGCACGCCTGAAGCCCTGTTCCTGGACAACGGTCTGGTTTTTTCAGTACTAAACTGTTTTTTCTCTAACTCGGTCGCCGCCACTGTTGATGAAGTTTGAAATGTTGATCCCGGTATCCATGATCTGGAGTCCCGGCTTCAGCCGGATCGGGCTTGCCCACGGCTGAGATGGCTGTCTACATCAGGATTGGGATGCGGACGCGCAGAAGTGCGTCCCTGCCGAAACGTGATCCACCTGAGCGACAGTATTCTACCGGCTGAAGCCGGGATTCCCGGGGCATATCCGGGCTGTGTTTCAAAATTCATCAGCCGGTTTTCCTTTGCATGCAAGCACGAGGCGGCAGCATGACCATACGCAGACTATCTTTTCTAACTTCATCAGCGAGTCGCCTGGTGCCATACCGGTTTGTAGTGCGACAACGAGATTTCTCTGAAATCACGAGCGCCGAAGCCACAGAGCAAGCTGATCAGTCCATCCGGTGTTGGTCATCTCTGCACCCGCTGCGTCTCTGCGGTGAAAAAGAAATATCGTTGTAGTAATCAGGAAGTGAGCAGAGAAATATATGCAGCAACCCATCTTCTCGGATGAACTGACCTGGCGTGACCGCTTGCGGTATGCGCTGTTACGCCTCCCGCTGTTTGCCCTGCTCTGGTGGATCTTGATCGAGGGGAAATTGGCGGGATGGTGGTATGGCATACCAGTGATCCTGCTGGCAGTGCTGGTCAGTCTGCTCCTGCTCCCGGCTCCCCGGCAGCCGCGACCGTTGATGGGGACTGTGCGCTTTGTCGGCTTTTTTCTGTGGGAGTCGCTGCGGGGAGGAATCGATGTGGCCCTGCGCGCAATCAACCCGCGCCTGCCACTCAACCCGGACCTGATCGACTACTCCCTGCGGCTACCGGAAGGCAACGCACGGATTGTGCTGATGAACACGATCAGTCTGTTACCGGGAACCCTTAGCGCCAACCTGCGTGACGACTGCCTGCAGGTGCATACGCTTGATGACAACCCGCAAACGATGCAGTCACTGGAACAGGTCGAAACTGTGGTGGCGCAGTTGTTTGGCATCGATATCTGAGGCTTGCCGGTCGCGCGCCGACCCTCTATAACCCGAGTTACGCGGTGCGTGTCCAAACGGGACGTTTGACTCGATGGAAGCCCGACTCGCCTGCGGCAGCGTGGTACCTTTGTTTCTTTTTCACAAAACATGTTCACAAAGTGAACATGTTTTGTGAAAAAGGATGATATCTTCCGCCCTGCCGGAGGCGCTATCAACTTCCGGGTCAGGGACCGCGTAAGTCACGTATATAACAGGAAATCATGTATGGATGGATTGTATCTGGGAGTCGCGCTGTTTCTCTTGCTGAACATTCTGCTCGGGATGGTCCGGGTGCTGCGTGGACCCTCCCCGGCGGATCGCATGCTGGCTGCCCAGTTATTCGGCACGACGGGGGTGGCGATTCTGCTGCTGCTGGCCGAGGCGCTGGCTGCGCCGGCACTGCGGGATGTTGCGCTGGTCTTTGCCCTGCTGGGTGGGTTAACCGTGGTAGCCTTTGTCCGCCGGGCCTGGAGCCCGCCTACCCAGGTGAATAAGGAGTAGGAAAAAATGGGTATCATCGAGTGGGTGACGACGATATTTCTGCTCGCGGGAGCCTTTTTCTTCTTTGCCGGGACGCTGGGCCTGCTGCGTTTTCCCGACGTGTACAACCGGCTACATGCCTTGACCAAGGCCGATAATGTGGGTCTGGGGCTGATCACAATCGGGCTGATGCTCCAGGTAGACAACTGGGTTCTTGCGCTCAAGCTGCTGTTGATCTGGTTCCTGGTGTTGCTCACCAGCGCTACCGCTGCGCATTTGATTGCCAATGCCGCCTTGCGGGGCGGGTTGCCGCTCTGGAGGCGTCCATGAACATCAGCGCCGGAGGTTTTGATATCCTGTTGGCGGCGGTGTTGCCATTGCTGGCCTGGTATGTGTTGAGTACGCGCGATCTGTTTAAGGCGGTCGCGCTCTTTATTGCCTACGGTCTACTGTTTTCGCTTATCTGGGTGCGGCTGGCGGCACCGGATGTGGCTCTGGCCGAGGCGGCCATCGGGGCCGGATTAACCGGCGCGCTGCTGCTGGATACGCTGGGACGCATCGGTAGCCGCGATACGAGCGGCGCAGCGTCCGCGATGGAGCCGGAAGGAGGGCCACCTGATGCGCGGGAGAGCTAACATCACCCAACTCTGGACACGGGTGATCCTGGTTGTCTGCTCGGTTGTGTTCGGCCTCGGACTGGTCTGGACAGCGCTGGCGCTACCCCAGGAGGCTACCGGGCTGGCGCGGGTAGTTAAGCCCCGCATGCCGGAGAGCGGTGTCACCAATCCGGTTACGGCGGTGTTACTCAACTTTCGTGGCTATGACACGCTGCTGGAGATCGGGGTGCTCTTGCTGGCAATCATCGCGGTCTGGTCATTGCGGCTCGCCCCGACGCGCACAGCGCTGGAGCGGTTTATGGCCGAGACACCCGTGCTGGCCTACCTGGTACGCCTGCTGGTGCCGGTGATGCTGCTGGTCGCCGGCTATCTCACCTGGATTGGTTCTTCCCGGGCCGGTGGCGCATTTCAGGGGGGCGCGGTTGTAGCGGGAGCGGGAGTGCTGCTGCTGCTGGCCGCCATGGTGCCGCTGCCGCGCCGGCGCCGGCTCCTGCGGAGCCTGCTGGTTATGGGATTTGGCCTCTTCCTGGCGGTTGCCGGCGGTATGCTGCTGCTGGGCAACAATCTGCTGGAGTATCCGCCGGAGCGGGCCTACATCCTCATTCTGGCAATCGAAACGCTGCTGACCGTCTCAATTGGCCTGACGCTGGCGCTGCTCTTCCTGGGAGTCATCCCGGAAGTTGCCGCCATCCAACAACGACGAGAGGATAACGTGTGAGTCAGTTTAGTCTCTATGCCGTTATTAGTATGCTCATCTTCAGTATTGGCCTGTACGGTTTTATTGCGCATGCACATCTGGTGCGCAAAATCCTGGCGGTAAATATTATGGGGAGCGCGATCTTTCTCCTGCTGATCAGCGCGGCGCGGCGTGATCCGACCGCACCACCCGACCCGGTTCCGCATGCGATGGTGCTGACCGGCATTGTGGTCAGTGTGAGTTTTACCGCGTTTGCGCTGGCATTAACCCGGCGTATCTACGCCGAAACCGGGCAGGCATACTTACCCGAGACCGAACCGGCGATATCAGCGCAGAAGCAAGACATAGTTCAGAAATAACACATGCTTATGGACAACCTCGGGACATGGATTGTCTGGCCCATTCTGCTACCGCTGATTGCCATCATACCCATCTTCTTGCGCAAACGCTCGGGGGCCGCGAATGTCAGTTTAGTGACGGCGGCCGCGATTGTGCTGGCCGTGGCGGGGCTGGCGCGGCAGGTGCTGACCAACGGGGAGCAGTCGCATGCCGTCGGTGGTTGGGATGCGCCGCTGGGTATCATGCTGCATGCCGACGGGTTGAGCGTCTTTATGCTGATGATGACAGCCATTGTGGGGGCAATTACCAGTATCTATGCCGCCGGGTATCGCTTCCAGGGAGGCGGTGATTCCGGTAGTTCCAGTGGGTATTTCTTCTGGCCGCTGAGCATGTTTCTCTGGGCGGCCCTGAATGTGCTCTTTCTGGCGGCTGATATTTTCAACCTCTATATCGGGCTGGAACTCCTGAGCCTGGCAGCGGTGGCGCTGGTGACGCTGGAGCGGAAACGGGACGCAACGGTGGCCGGAATGCGCTACCTGCTGGCCTCGTTCCTGGGCTCGCTAGCCTATCTGCTGGGGGTAGCGCTGCTCTATACGGCATTCGGCACGCTTGATCTGGAACTGCTGGGCGCACGCATCCAGCCGGATCTGCCGACGGCGGTGGCGATCATGTTGATCACCCTGGGCACGGCGCTCAAGACCGCGCTCTTTCCGCTGCATTTCTGGCTGCCGCCGGCCCATGGCAGTGCGCCGACTCCGGTCAGCGCGCTGCTCTCGGCCCTGGTAGTCAAGGCGTCGTTCTATCTGCTCTTGCGGCTCTGGTTTGAGGTCTTCCCGGCGGCGTTGACTCCCGCCATCGCCCAAATGCTGGGGTTGCTCGGCGCAATCGGCATTCTCTGGGGATCATTCCTGGCTCTGCGCCAGCACAAGTTGAAAGCCCTGGTGGCCTTCTCCACCGTGGCCCAGGTGGGCTATCTCTTTCTGCTCTTTCCGCTGGCGAGTACATCCGCCGGCTGGGGCGTCGATGCCTGGAGCGGTGGGGTGTATCACGCCTTTGCGCATGCCTGTGCCAAGGCCGCCATGTTTATGGCGGCGGGCACGCTGGCCTATGCCATCGGCAGTGATCAACTGGATCATCTGGCGGGCACCTTCCAACACTATCCCTTCTCCGTCACTGCTCTGACACTCGCGGGCGTGAGTCTGATGGGGTTGCCGCCCAGCGGCGGTTTCATCGGCAAGTGGTTGCTGCTAAATAGCGCGCTGGCGAGCGGGCAGTGGTGGTTTGCGCTGGTCATCCTGACCGGAAGTCTGCTGGCGACCGGCTATGTCACCATGGTGTTGAGCCATATTCTGTTGCGCCCGCCGGATGCCGCGCCGATTGAACCCCGCAATACGCGTGTCAGCTTTACGCTGGAGTTTGCCGCCCTGCTGCTGGCGCTGATTGCGCTCGGGCTGGGCCTGGCGGCAACGCCCATGCTTGCGCTCCTCCGTATTGGAATGCCATTTACAGGATATTAGCAGGAGAACCGAATGGAGCTTTCTGCGCTCATACCGCTGCTTGTGCTTGCAAGTTCAATACTTCCGAGTCTGCTCATCTTTTTCCTGGGTGAAGATCGGGCGCGCCTGCGCATCTGGCTCTACCTGGGGGCCGAGATTGTGAAATTGCTCCTGGTTGTATTTATGCTGGAAGGCATCTACCTTGGTCAAAGCTACGAGACGCGGATTCCGCTGCTGCCGGGGGTAGACTTCCTCCTGCGGGCCAATGCGCTGGCGATGCTCTTCCTGATGCTCTCGGCGGGCCTCTGGCTGGTGACTACGATCTATGCTATCGGCTACATGGAAGAATTGCCCTACCATGGGCGTTTCTACGGCTTCTTCGGGTTGAGCGTGACCTCAACCGCCGGGCTGGCGCTGGCGGGCAACCTCTTCACCTTCTACTTTTTTTATGAGACACTGACCCTGGCAACCTATCCGCTGGTGGTGCATCGGCAAACGCGGGAGGCGCTGGCGGCCGGGCGCACCTACATGCGCTATGCGGTGGCGGGCGGCGCACTGCTGCTGCTGGGGGTGGTCTGGCTCCAGTCGCTGGTGGGGCCGGTGGAGTTTACCGAAGGGGGATCGCTGGTGGGCCGCAACCTGAATACATCCGCATTGGTCGCTATCTTTGCGCTGATGATTGCCGGGTTAGGAGTGAAGACCGCGCTCTTTCCGCTGCATGGCTGGCTGCCGATGGCAATGATCGCGCCCGCGCCGGTCAGCGCGCTGGTACATGCGGTGGCGGTGGTGAAGGCCGGAGCATTTGGCATTGTCCGGGTGGTGTATGAGGTCTTTGGGCTGGGGTTGTGCCGACAACTGGGGGTACTCTTCCCGCTGAGCCTGGTCGCCTCCACCACGATTATCTACGGGTCGCTGCGCGCGCTGGTCCAGGATGACCTGAAGCGGCGGCTGGCCTACTCAACCGTGAGCCAGCTCTCGTATATTGTGCTGGGCGTGGCGATTGTCGGGACGGCCTCAACCATCGGCGGGATTGTGCATCTGATGCATCAGGGCATTATGAAAATCACCCTGTTTTTCTGCGCCGGTATTCTGGCGCACACGCTGGGCATTACGCGTATCAGTGAGATGGACGGGGTGGGGCGGCGCATGCCGGCCACGATGGTGGCATTCAGCATTGCGGTGTTTGGCATGATTGGGCTGCCCCCGTTTGCCGGTTTTATCAGCAAATGGTACCTGGGGATGGGTGCAGTCGAGGCCGGACAGATCTGGTCGGTGGCCGTGCTGATTACGAGTACGCTGCTAAATATGGCTTACTTTCTGCCGATTGTCTACGCGGCCTGGTTTAAAGTCCCGGCGGTACCCTTCACCGAAAAGCTGCCGCCGGGACGGTTTGAAACCGGCCCGCTCCTGCTGGCACCGGCGCTGACCACCGCGCTGCTGACGCTGCTCTTCGGTCTGTTTGCCGCCTCCGACTTCAGCCCGCTCCAGTGGTCCGCGCTGATTGCCGAGCGTGAACTGACCACCCAGCCGGAGGTGTTGGGGCCATGACTATTACACTAACCCATCCGGCGCTCTGGCTGTCGGCAGTGGGCCTGCCGCTGCTGCCGGCGCTGCTGCTGCCGGTTGCCCGCCTGCGCTCGCCGGCGCAACTGCTCATGCCCTGGGCGGCTGCTCCCGCGCTGGGACTGGCCCTGCTGGTCAGCCAGGAGGTTGTGGTCGAGCTACCGCTCCTGCTAGGGATGCGCCTGGGGCTGATCCCGTTGACACGGGTGTTTCTGCTCTTTACGGCGCTACTCTGGATCATCGCCGGAGTGTATGCGCAGAGCTATCTGGCGGGCGATGCGGGGTTCCGGCGCTTCTGTGGCTTTTACCTGCTGACGATGAGTGGCAATCTGGGACTGATCCTGGCGCGCGATCTGGTCAGCTTCTACTTTTTCTTCACGCTGATGGGGTTGGCGGCCTACGGGCTGGTGATCCATGCCGGCACAGCAGCGGTGCAGCGCGCGGGCCGGATCTATCTGATCCTGGTGATTCTGGGCGAGGCATTTCTGCTGCCGGCCATGCTGCTTACAGCGGTCGCCGCCGGAACCTACAATCTGGAAGCGGTGCCGGCAGCCGTCGCCGGCTCCGCGCAACGACCACTGATTATGGGCCTGCTGCTGATCGGCTTTGGCATTAAGGCCGGCGCGCTCTTTCTGCATGTCTGGCTGCCGCTGGCGCACCCCGCCGCCCCGACGCCCGCCAGCGCGATCCTGAGCGGCACGATGATCAAAGCCGGGTTGTTGGGCTGGCTGCTCTTTTTGCCGCTGGGTGAGCCGGCATTGCCCGCCTGGGGCACATTCTGTATGGTCGCCGGGATAACCGCCGCTTTCTATGGCGTCGTAGTCGGGTTAACCCAGTCGCACCCGAAGAGCATCCTGGCCTACTCCAGCGTCAGCCAGATGGGCCTGATGACGGTGGCGCTGGGCGTGGCGCTGGCGGTTCCGACCGCACGGACCCTGGCGCTGAGTGCGATTATGGTCTACGCGACCCATCATGCGCTGGCGAAGGGCGCGCTGTTTCTGGGCGTCGGGGTGGCCGACCATGTCAGCACCTCCCGGCAACGGCTGCTGGTCGGCGTGGGCCTGCTGCTGGCGGCCCTGGCGCTGGCCGGCGCGCCGTTGAGCAGCGGGGCGGTCGCCAAGACTTTTCTGAAAGATGCCACCTACGCAGTCAGTGATCCCTGGTCCGCACGGCTGAGCCTGCTGCTGCAACTGGCCGCCGTTGCCACAACCCTGCTGATGGGCCGCTTCCTGCTGGCCGTCTGGCCGGACACCCGCAAGCCGGCCCACCATCTATCGCCAGGGCTCTGGCTCCCCTGGAGTGTGGCAGTCCTGTTAGTGGCCGGCTGGGTCTTCCTGCTGCCGGAAGAGCTGGCGACCGTGGCCGTGAAGACGCTGGCCTTTAGCTCGTTCTGGCCGGTTGCAGTCGGGGCGCTGCTGGTCGGGGGCGGCTGGTGGCTCTACCGGCGCCCGGGTATGCGCTTCCGGCCGGCCATTCCGGAGGGGGATGTGCTGCTGCTGCTGCTCTGGCTGCTCAACGTCTTACAGCGGGTCCGGCGGGCCGGCGTAGTGCCGGCATGGAATGCGCTGACGCGCCAGGCTGACCGCTCTGCCGGTCACTGGCAACGGCAGACCGACGTTGTGACGACGCTGATCCGCCTCGAAGGCCGCTTGAATACCTGGGTCGTTGCCGGGACCATTTTCATGGTGCTGCTGACGCTGGCGCTGCTGCTGGTCGTGCTGGTGTGAATAGCGCCATCCGTGAACGCGGCTTGCCGCCAGGCCGGGTAGGGGCATGCGGTGCAGCGCATGCCCAAAACAGCAAACAGGCGTACTAGGCGCAGCAGATGCCTGTTCCCATTGATCACTGCTACATCCGCTGCGTCCGCTGCGTCCGCTGCGGTGATAAAAACGATGTAGAACTGCCGGCATATATCTTGCTCACAGCTTTCGCAAGAAGAGCGGAACGTATACTATTCGATAGTATCAGGAGCAACATATGCACACACTAAACCTGACGCTGACCATCATCGGCACAATGATTCTGATTATCGGTGTCCTTGCGAATTTGATCAAAAATCGCTGGTATATCTCTGCCCCGATTGTTGCCTTGCTGGTGGGGGTGCTGGTTGGCCCGACTGTTTTTGGCCTGCTGGATGTTGCCAACTGGGGTGATCAGACGCGCGTTCTGGAGGAGGCGGCCCGGCTGACTCTGGGCATCTCGCTGATGGGTGTAGCGCTCCGCCTGCCGGATCGCTATCTCTGGCAACACTGGCGCTCGGTCGCCATCCTGCTGGGACTGGTGATGCCCTTGATGTGGCTGGTCAGCGGCGCGCTGGCATATTTATTTCTGGGGGTGCCTTTCTGGGTGGCGCTGTTGATCGGCGCGGTCGTGACACCAACTGACCCGGTGGTTTCCAGCTCAATTGTCACCGGCGATCTGGCCGAAAAGAATATCCCCGGCTATCTACGCCATGTACTCTCGTCCGAGTCGGGTGCGAATGATGGCCTGGCGTTTCCCTTTGTGATGCTGCCGATACTCTTTCTGACCCGCCCGCCGGGGGAGGCGCTTACGCACTGGCTGACCTATACGCTGCTGTGGGAAGTGCTGGCTGCCGTGCTGATCGGCAGGGTTATCGGTTATCTGGTTGGGCATGTGCAGCAGCAGGCCCAGCGCACTTTCCCGGAGCATACCGAGCAGATCTCGCTGCTGTCGGTTACCCTGGCGCTCTCGCTCACCGTGCTGGGAGTGGTCAAGTTGATGGGCAGCGATGGCATACTGGCGGTTTTTGCCGCCGGTATTATGCTGAATAGGGTGGTGAAAGGCCAGGAGAAAGCCGAGCAGGAGCAGATCCAGGATGTGGTGCGGCGCTTCTTTGATCTGCCGGTCTTTGTGTTGCTGGGGATGGTGTTGCCCTGGGCACAGTGGATCGAACTTGGCTGGGCGGCGGTATGGCTGGTGGTAGCGGTGTTGCTGCTGCGCCGCTTGCCGGCATTGGTAGCGTTCTCGCCGTTGATGGGGCAGGTGCAGCGCCGGTCTGACGCGCTCTTTCTGGGCTGGTTCGGGCCAATCGGGATCGCCGCCCTGTTCTACGCGACTATGGCGGTGCGTGAGACACAGCACGAGATAGTCTGGATTGCCGGGAGCCTGATAATTACCGCATCGATCCTGGTCCATGGCGTCAGCGCCACACCACTGACCCGCCTTTCCGGCC
>CAKZQX010000596.1 GCA_937141995.1 uncultured Chloroflexaceae bacterium
GACCACCGCCCCCGACAGCCTGGCAACCGGCATGGGAGCCACACCGGACAGTGCGGATAGCTCAACAGACAGTCAGGCATCCGCAGATGACGCTTCCACCACGACGGAGGACCGGCGCACGCCGCAGAATATCGAAAAGTGGGCGGAACTGCCCGACCTGATCATGATCGACGGCGGACGCGGGCAACTGAATGCCGCGCTGGAGGCGCTACGCGAGTTGAGCTTTGAGCATATCCCGACGATTGGTGTTGCCAAAGGTGTGGGCCGGGATCGCTTCGATCTAGTGCTGCCCGACCAGCCGGAGCCACTGGTGCTGGAGCGCGATAGCCAGGCATTGCACCTGGTGCAGCGGATCGACGAGGAGGCGCACCGTTTTGCTATCGCCTACCATCGCAAGCTGCGCGACAAAGCGACCTACACCTCGCCGCTGGAGGAGATCCCCGGCATCGGCCCGCGCCGTAAGCGCGCACTGCTCAAAGCCTTTGGCTCCCTCGACGGCATTCGCCGGGCCAGCATTGAGGAACTGGCCGCCGTGCCCGGCATGAACCGGAAGGCGGCGGAGGAACTGAAGGGGATGATTTGAAAGGACACTCCCATGCTCCACATCGCACCCGAGATTGCCCGTGCCCGCGCCGAGGCTCGCCCGATTGTGGCCCTGGAGAGCACGTTGATCAGCCATGGGCTGCCCGCGCCCCACAACCTGGAGGTCGCCCACGCGCTGGAGCAGGAGGTCCGCGCGGCCGGGGCGGTTCCGGCAACCATCGGCGTGCTCGGCGGCATCCCGACGGTGGGACTGGATGCGGCGGCCCTGGAGCATTTTGCCAATAGCGATACCATCCGCAAACTGACCCGGCGCGATCTGGCAACGGCTATGGCACGCAAACAGGATGGCGCAACCACGGTGGCCGCAACCATGGCGCTGGCGGCGGCAGCCGGGGTGCCGATCTTTGCCACGGGCGGGATCGGTGGCGTGCATCGCGGTGTGCAGGTCAGTTGGGATATCTCCGCCGACCTGACCGAACTGGCGCGCACGCCGGTCCTGGTTGTGTGCGCGGGCGCAAAGGCGATCCTCAATCTGCCCGCCACGCTGGAGCATCTGGAGACGCTGGGGGTGCCGGTCGTTGGATTTGCGACGGATGAGTTTCCGGCATTCTACAATGCGTCGAGTGGCCTGCCGCTGCCGGTGCGCGCCGACACGCCCACCGAGGCTGCACAGCTCTGGCAGGCCCAGCGCGCCGCGCCGGAACTGTGCGCGCCCGGTGGCATGCTGCTCTGTGTGCCCCCGCCCGCTGAGGTTGCGCTCCCCCGGCAGGAAGTCGAGGTGGCGATTGCCCGCGCGCTGGCCCGCGCCGAGAGTGTCGGGGTGCGTGGTCCGGCGGTTACGCCCTTCCTGCTGGCAGCCATGGCCGAGGAGACCCACGGCGAGAGTATCACAACCAATGTGGCGCTGCTGCGGCAGAATGCGCGCATCGCCGCGCAGGTTGCGGTCGCATTGGCCCAGACCGACAGGTAACACGAACGGCAATCAGGTCGCACCCAGCAACGCCCGCGCTACCCGCAGCACCTCCCCCACCGCAATGTGCTCCATGCACTCCGGCGGATCGGTCTGACGCGGGCAGGCGGTGAACACGCCGCAGGGACTGCACCAGAGCCCGGCCCGCACAACCACATGGCGCGCCGGGTCGCCCCAGGGTCCAAAGCGCCCGGCATCCCCCGGCCCAAAGAGGTGCAGGCTGGGGGTACCCTGGCTCACCGCCAGATGCAGCGGCCCGCTGTCCACCCCCAGCACCAGGGCGGCCTGGCCCAGCAACGCTGCCAGTTGCCCCACGCTGGTTGCCCCGACCAGCGTCAGCGCCGGATGGCGCATCTGGGAGGCAACTGCCTCGACCAACTCCGCCTCGCCGGGACCGCCGGTCAGCAGCAACCGCACCCCTGGATGATCGGCGAGCGCATCCGCCACAGTGGCCCAGCGCGCCGCCGGCCAGAGCTTCGCCGCGCCGCCGGTGCCCGGATGCAGCACCACCAGCCGCTCATCGGGATCGAGATGGCGGGCAACCCACGCCTCCGCCCAGGCTGCATCCGCCGCAACCGGTTCAAAGCGGAGGGCATCCCGCGTCCCGGCGATCAGTTCGGGGCGCGTTTTGTAGTTCGCATCAACCGCAGCAACCAGGGCCAGTGCCTGCCGGGTGACATGCTCCGCCGGGTTCCAGGGCAGCGCGCGGGTCAGGAAGGGGCGACACTCGGGGACGGCATAGCCAATACGCACAGGGATACCCGCCAGCAGCGCCAGGGCCGCGCCCCACCAGTGATCATCACGCAGGAGCAGCGCCAGATCAAACTGCCCGGTGCGTAACAACAGCGCATACCGCAGCAGGTCCCGATAGGGTTGCAGCAAAGAGACGAACCGATGCCGGCGAGAAGATTGATCCGGGGAGGCGACTTTGGAACGGCGTTCAAAGCCAGGGAACGGTAATGTTTGCAGGGCATCAATGTCGAGGTTGTGTGCCGGCACCAGCGCCGACCAGGGGCCAACCAGCGCAGTGATCCGTGCCTGGGGCTGCTGCTGCCGCAACCGGCGTAGCGCCGGAGTCGCCAGCAGCAGATCTCCCAGGTGATCCGGCTTGATGACCAGGATACGCCGGGGTTTTGCCGGAGCAGTCCGCCTGACCGCGAACCGCCCCAACCCGGCCGGCAACCAGAGCAACCCCAGCCGTACCAACCGCCGCAGCGTATGACGCGCTACACGGCGCGGCGGCGACGGCGAATTTACGGACATAGCGGCATTTCCCAGAACTTCCTATCAGCTAGAACAGCATCGCGCCGGCCTCCCGCGCCAGCCGCCGCAACGTCTCGGCAACCTCCTTTGCGCCGCGCTGCTCCTGCTCCTCGGCCAGTTCATTCAGCCGCTTGACAAAGTCGGGCGTGACCTGAGCAGCCCGCTGGCGCAGGAGTTTCGTGCTCTCCTGGGGCGTTTCCGCCAGCATTAACTCATTGATGAAGCGATCCTCGGGCGAGAGGCTCTCCTGGACAATCTCTGTTGCCAGGCGTTCAATCTCTTGCAGGTGCGCGACAGTCTCAGCCTGGCCCGCTCGCTCGGCGGCGGCCATATTCGTCGCCAGCACAAACATAACCGCCTCGTCCAGCTTATCGCCCGAACTGCGCAACGCCGCTTCCATGTCCGGTGCCGCCATAATCTCGCGCAACACGGCAACACCGCCCTCCAGCAACGCCTGGGCTTCTTTGTCGATCTCCTCGACAATCTGCAAGATCTGCCGGCGGCGCGCGGTCAACCGGGCCGCTTCATCGTTTTGCCCGGCCTGCTCCAGTTGTTCGATGCGCTCGGTCCAGGCCTGAAAGAAGCTGTAGTCAATCGCATGCCGCAGTTCGGCAACCGCCTGCTCTAAGGCGTCATCGTCAACGGTCGCCAGGCGCTCAATCGCCGCGTTCAGTTCGCCCTCATCGACATCGGACTCGCCGGGAATGTCACTAAAGCCGGTCACTTCTACCAGCTTATCCCGGAGCAGCGTCAGGATCTGGGTCGAGTCGGCGCGCCCCTCCTGCATGCCGGCATCAATAAAGGCGCTCAACGTGGCGAAAAACTCGTAGTTCAGCGCGTCTTTCTGCTGCTCAACCAGTTGTACAAACTGCGCTTCATCCTCCAGCGCCGAGGCAAGCCGGCTGATCAGATCAATCCGCTGCCGCTGCTGCTCGAGCGCCTCGCGCGGGATGCCTTCCGCCTCCAGCACCGTATCAACCAGCGACCCCAACGAGATAAACCGCCGGGGATTCAAGAGATAGCCACGCGGCTGCTCAGTTAACTGACTGCGCATCAGCGCGTTGGTCGCATCGCCGATAAAGCGTTCCTGCTCTTCCGGGCGCGCATTCAGTTCTTGCGGGAAATAGACCAGGAAGAGTTGATTCTCCGCATCATGGTAAATCATGGGTGCAGCGATCATCGTGCCTGACCGGCAGTTCGGACAAACAGCCATATTTAATTGGCCGGACAACAGCGCCTGTTTGAGTTCCGGCTGCTGGGTTACATCAACGATAGTGTAGACATTTGCGCGAAAGTTGTTACTGCAAACCGGGCATGTCAGTTGGACCGGCTGTGGAGGAACAGGGGGCATAGCCTCAGCTTTCCTTTCTGATAGAGCAGCAGAACAGCGTGCTACAGATTATATCGGGCACGGTTCCGGTACGCTCTTCAGGACTTATCAAACCGTCTGAACGTCTATCTCCAAAAAGTTTAGATGTTATCGGGATTTGTTCTGCTGCTGATTATAACACGTTCGGTACGCGCCGGCCCACCACCGCGTAGAGCGGATCGCCCATCCAGCGGTACGGTGAGCAATCCATGGCTTTGATGTCAGTAAAACAGCCGGCATGCTCAAAGTAGGTCTGCACCAGTTGCAGACGCTGTTGCTCACTCGCCAGCATCCAGATCCGCACCGCCTTGCTGGGAAAACAGCGGTTGGAAAAACTGACCACAAACGGTGCGCCAGGCCGCAGCACCCGCCCGACCTCGGCAAAAACCTCCAGCGGGCGGGTTAGATATTGCACCGACACACTACAGACCACGCCATCGAAGCCGGCATCCGCAAAGGGCAGGATTGGCGTTCGGTTCAGATCATGCACCACAATGATATCCAGTTGGGGATTCCGGCGCATCTCCACCGCGTTCAAGCCGAGTCCTACCAGGTGCCCGGCTGATAACCCCGGCGGAAAATGGCTGCGATAACTGCTCATCAGATCCAGGAACAGACCCTGGGGCGGCAACGTTTCGCGGAACAGTTGCCCCAGCGCGGCGACAGCCGGCGCATCAAGATGCACCGTCAGGCGGGGGGACCGATAGAAGAGGCGATCATCATGCTCATCATAGCGCGTGAAATACGCGGGCGGTAAGGGTTTTTTCGCAGACAAGACGGTTCCTCCGCTTCCCAGAGCAAACTCAGGCAGACAGCGTTTGAACGTTTGAACGTTTGAACGTGCGGCAACCTGGTACCTTGTCTAAGTAGTATAGGCACAGTTTTTGCTAGAGCGCAAGGAGCCGACTTGACGCTGCCCGGTGTTGTGTTGATAATGCAGGCAGAACCATTCAATGGAACCGCAGAACCTGACAGTCCCGGCTGCACAGACATCCGCACCCCGATAGAAAGGAGCGGCGCATGACCAGTCATGTCTATACTCTCCGGGTTGCTTACGAAACAACCCCCGCTGATCCCGCTGTCATCACGCTGGGTGATCAGCATACCCTGGCCGATCTGCATAACGCAATTCAGCGCGCCTTCAACTGGGATGCCGATCATCTCTACTCATTCTTTCTGAGCGGTCAGCCCTGGGATACCGCCAGTGAATATGCCATGCACCCCGATACGCCTGCCCCCGGTGAGCAGGCTCCAGGCCAGGCCGGCACAACAACCTGTAACAGCCTGGGGCTCCAGGTGGGGCATACGTTTCTCTACCTCTTCGATTATGGTGACGAACACCATTTTGATATACAGGTGGATTCGATTAGCCCGAGCGACCGGCACCCCGAAACACCGCGCATTGAGCGCCTGCCCCTGAATCCACCCGAGCAGTACCCTACTGAAGCCTGGGACTACAGCCCGGAAGAACTGGATACCCTGGACGAAGTGGTGTTGGAACCCGAAGCGCAGAACCGCTTGCAGCAGGAACTGACGAATCTGTTTGAGCAGGCACTGGGATTTGCCTGGGGCGGCGATGACAAACTCCATGAGCCGGTGTCGGAGCATATCGAAGCCACCCTGCTCGATACTGATGCACCCTACCCGCCCCCACTGGATCAACTGCTCTACCTGGGGGATCTGCGTACCGTGATGCTCGACCCCGACCCACGTATCATCAGCCTGGGCCTGACCCAGGCGCATGTGTCGGACCTGGTGCGGATGGTCCGCGACCGCAACCTGAACCTGGCCATGAGTGATACAACGGAGGTCTGGGCTCCCGCGCATGCCCTGCGCGCCCTGGAACTGCTCGACATCACCGAGGTCATTCCCGACCTGATCCCGATCTTTAATCTCGACGACGACTGGATGCCGCCCTACCTGGTTCAACTACTGGGCAGAGCCGGCGCGCCCGCCCTGGAGCCGCTGGAGCAGTACGCCCGCGAGCAAACCCACTGGGTGTATGGACGCGCCGAGGCCACCAGTGCCATCAAGGAGATCGGCCTGCAGCATCCCGAATTGCGCGAGCGGTCAGTCCGGATTCTGAGCGACCTGATAGCCCACGCCGATGAAGATGATCCCGACTTTAACGGCTTCGTTGTCGGTGATCTGGTTGACCTGAACGCAACCGAGGCGCTGCCGGTGATCCGCCAGGCTTTTGCCTTGCAGTGTATTGATGAAATGGTTGCCGGGGACTGGACCGAGGTATTGCAGGAACTTGGGATGGAACCGGACCCCAATGATCCGCTACTACGCCAGCAGGGATACAAAGAACAACTGGCCGAACCGCTTTCCTTCCCGTCACCGCCACCAACGTCCCGGAAAGCCGCACCAACCAAATCCAAGCCGCAGCAGACGCAGAAGAGCCGGAGCAAACCCGCAGGCGAACCAAAGAAGACCAGTCGGAGCAGCAAGAAGAAAAAGCGGAAGTAGGGGTTAACGGTTACGGGGTAACAATCAGGGATGAACGGTTATGTCAACACGACCGTTCGATGAAGTTTGAACGATAATAATCCGGGTAAGCGCACCAGGAATCCGCTCATGTGCAGGCTTTTTGCGGTAGGGACGGGCTTCTGCGCGTCCGCAGGCTGTCCTGATGTTATAACCGGGCCTGATGTTTCAACCTACGAACAGGAGAAGTACAGCTTATGTACGCAGTACGAATTCATAAGCATGGTGGTCCCGAGGTGCTCGTCTACGAAGAAGTGCCCATGCCGGAACCCGGCGCGGGCGAGGTGCGGGTAAAGCTTGCGGCAGCCGGCGTCAACTATATCGATACCTACCACCGCCGGGGGCTCTACCCGGTCGCGCTGCCCTTCACGCCGGGACAGGAGGGTGCCGGTGTGGTCGATGCTATGGGAGCGGATGTCACGGGCTTCGATGTCGGCGATCATGTGGCGTACGCCTTTAGCTCGGGCGCGTATGCCGAATATGCCGTTGTTCCGGCAGCGCAACTGGTACGCGTCCCGCATGATATCGATCTGCAGCAGGCGGCCGCCGTTATGCTGCAAGGCATGACCGCGCACTATCTCACGCAGAGCACCTTTCGCCTGGAAAGCCGGCATACCGCGCTGGTGCATGCCGCTGCGGGTGGCGTAGGGTTGCTGCTGCTGCAAATGGCAAAGATGGTCGGAGCACGCGTCTTTGGCACGGTTTCTACTGAGGAGAAAGCGGAACTGGCCCGCGCAGCCGGGGCGGATGTCGTCATCCGCTACACCGAGGAGAATTTTACCGAGGCGGTACAACGGCTGACCGACGGCAAGGGGGTTGATGTCGTCTATGACGCCGTCGGGCAAACGACGTTTATGGGCAGCCTCGACTGCCTGCGCCCCCGCGGTATGCTGGTACTGTTTGGGCAGAGTAGCGGCCCGGTGGAGCCGGTCAATCTACAGATCTTGAATAGCAAAGGCTCACTCTATGTGACACGCCCTTCGCTGGGGCACTACATCGCCAATCGTCACGAACTGGAGCAGCGCGCAATTGATATTTTCCGCTGGATGGAGGCCGGTCGACCGTGCCCTCCCGCCGACAGAAGCGGCGGCGGCCCACACCGCGCTCGAAGGACGCGCTACCGCCGGCAAAGTGCTGCTGGTTCCGTAACTCGATCCAACCATAGGCATGGTACTATAGCTATCAGACGCGCCGAGGATGGCCTATCGCCCATCCTCGGCGCGTTCTGTTTTCTCTGGATCGTCGTGTCGCAAGGAGCAGATATGCGTGTTGTCATGAAGTTTGGGGGTACATCGGTCAGTGCCACCGATGCCATCCGCCAGGTTGTCGAAATCGTACGCAACGTGTCGCAGCAGCATCAGGTTGTCGTGGTGGTCTCCGCGATGAATGCGCCCGATCTGCGCACCACCAACTCGCTGATCGAAGCCGCTCAGGTGGCCGCGGCCGGCGATGCCGGCGCAACCGCAGCCGTCACCCCGCGCCTGCTGGACATGCATATGCAGGTGGCACATGCACTGGCAACCCCGGAAGAATGCCAGGCTCTTGAGCCGCAACTCCGCGCCATGTTTGACTATATTAACGATCTCTCGCACAGTATCGCCGTCCTGGGCGAACTGACACCACGCGCACTGGATCTGATTAGTGGTCAGGGTGAGCGCTGCAATGCGCGCCTGATCGCCGCCGCGCTGCGCAGTGTTGCCCTATCGTCCGAAGCAATTGATGCCACCGAGTTGATCATCACCGACGAACAGCATGGCGATGCCACCCCGCTGATGGATGTTACCCGCACGCGTAGCCAGGAACGCCTGCTACCGCTCCTGGAACGTAACAGCGTGCCGGTTGTCACCGGCTTTATTGGCGCAACCGCCGCGGGCATCACTACCACACTTGGACGGGGCGGTAGTGATTACTCATGCTCCATCCTCGGCGCAGCCCTCGACGCCGACGAGGTCTGGTTCTGGAAGGAAGTAGACGGGGTGATGACGGCAAACCCCAACGTTGTGCCGGAAGCACGCACATTGCCGCTGCTCTCCTACACCGAGATGGCCGAGATGTCCTACTATGGAGCGAATGTCCTGCATCCCAAAACGGTTCACCCGGTGGTGCAGCGCAACATCCCCATCCGCATTCTGAACACCTTCAACCCGGAGCATCCCGGTACCCGCATCACCGGCGAGCAGGTACCGGGCACGGCCAAAGCGGTAACAGCGATTAAAGAAGCCAGCCTGATTACCGTGGGCGGACCCGGCATGCAGGGGATGCGCGGCGTGGCGGCCCGGATTTTTAGCGCGGTGGCCCGCGCCAATGCCAACACTCTGCTGATTACCCAGGCCAGCAGCGAGCAGAATATTTGCCTGGCGGTGCTGCAACATGAGGCCGAGGCTGCCGTCCGCGAACTGCGGAATGAACTCCTGCACGACCTCTCGCAGCATGATGTGGAACATATAGATGTGCTGGAGACGGTGATTATTGTAGCCGTGGTCGGGTCAGGCATGCGCGGCACGCCGGGGATTGCCGGGCGCGTCTTCGGCGCGCTGGGACGGGCCGAGATCAATGTGATCGCCATTGCACAGGGCAGCACCGAGAATAATATCTCGCTGGTGATCGCCAAGGAGCATGGCAACAAAGCGATTCAGGTGATCCACCGGGCGTTTGAACTCGAAGCGGAGAACTGAGAACTGAGAACTGAGAACTGAGAACAAAGTCGTCGATTGATGAAGGTTGAATTCTTAATCCAGATATCGATGATCAGGAGTCCCGGCTTCAGCCGGATCAGGCTTTCCCGCTCGTATGCCCTGCCCCGGTAGGCATCCATCCGGCTAAAGCCGGGACTCCAGTGAGTTGTACATCCAGGCTATTTGCTCAAAGTTCATAAGCCGGGACTCCCGGATGGTATGGCATATTCGGGTTATTTGCTCAAAGTTCATAAGCCGGGACTCCCGGATGGTATGGTATATCCGGGTTATTTGCTCAAAGTTCATCAATCGATCCAGTGGTCCGGGTCAGAGCTAACCCGGACCACTGGACTGGCAACACTACCGGATCACCATCGGCAGGAAGATTCGCCCGCCGTCGCGTTGCGGCACAGTCCGGGCGGCCGGGCCATACTCATGGGTGCTGCCATCAAGTTCGATCTCATGCAGCCAGTAGGTATAGCTGGTTTCCTCCACGACATCACGGTCAATCCAGGTGTAGACCGTCTGCTCCCGGCCCCGTCCCTGCGCAACGATTAACTCCGGCGTAACTTGCACCGCGTTTGCGCGGCTGCCATCGGTACTGCGGTAGAGGTGGAAGCCCCAGGTATCCAGTTCGGTACCCGTCACCCAGCGCACCCGGACCGTCGCACCCGCTCGGGTTGCGGTGAACTGGAGCAACTCAATCGCGGTTGTCCCCGGCACACAAGCCAGCGTGCGCGTCGGATCGCCAACCTCCGCCGTGGTCGGATCATCCGTCAGCAGATCATCACTCAGTTCGTCCGCGCTGATGCGGCCCTGGTTCTCCAGCACGGTCTGATTGGCCGGCAGATCCAGCACCGTGACCTGGTAGGTAATCTCCACCTGCGCGCCTGACACGAGCGTACCAATGTCCACCTGCACTTGCGTATCATTGGCGGCATTCCCGCTGAGTACCGTTCCCGGCGTGCTCGTTACCGAGCCGGGCACCAGTTGCGTGTTAACATCAGGCGTATCCACAAAGGTAACGAGCGTTGCGTCTCCGCCATCGCTATTGGTAATCACGACCGTATATTCCAGCGTCTCATCAACCAGTGCCCGGCAGGGAGCCGTGGCCTCGGTTTCCAGCGTCACGACCGTCTTGGTTGCCTCCAGCACCGGCGGCGCGGGCGCGACCGGCGGCACCAGCGGCGTGATCGTGGGATCATCCGGCAGATTGGGCGTGCCGGGATCATCCGTCGGCGTGTCGTCAGTGATATTACTGCCCGTGAAGGTGCCCTGGTTCGCCACCTGATCCACCCCTGGCGGCAGTGGATTGTTCACCTGCACTGCGAAGGTAATCGTCACACTCGCCCCGACCGCTACCGTCCCGATCGTCACTTCAACTGTGGTATCACCCGGATTATTGCCGATAACGATTTCACCCTGCGTCGTTTCAACTTCACCAGTTACCAGGGTCGTATTGGCGTCGGGCGTATCGGTGAACACCACCCCCTCAGCCG
>CAKZQX010000597.1 GCA_937141995.1 uncultured Chloroflexaceae bacterium
CTATCGGGTGGCCGTGGGCAAGATTCTCCAGGGCTGGGTACTGGCACAGGAGGGACAACCGGCCGCGGGCATTGGACAGATTGAGGCCGGGCTGACGGACTGTCGGGCGACGGGTACCCACATTGACTATCCCTACTTTCTGGCATTGCTGGCCGAGGCCCACAGTGCCGATAACCAGCCCGCTGCCGGCCTGCTGGTACTGGCGGGGGCGCTGGCAATGGTCCGCACCAGTCGGGCGTTCTTCTATGAGGCGGAACTCTATCGGCTGAAGGGGCTGTTGGTGCTGCAATCCGATCCCGTGGGGAGTATGGCCGAGGCGGAACAGCACATGCAGCATGCACTGGAGATTGCGCGCCGCCAGGGAGCGCGCGCGCTGGAACTGCGGGCGGCGGTGAGCCTGGCCCGCCTCCGGCAGCAGCAGGACAACGCCGCTGCCGGCCATGCGCTGCTGGCTGAGATAACCAACTGGTTTACCGAGGGCGTTGACACCCCCGACCTACGTGAGGCGCGCGCGTTGCTGGCTGAACTGACCCCACATGACTCTTCCTACTCTGCATAACTATACAGTGCATGAAGTGCCTGTTCCAGGCACGCGAAATGGATGACCGCCGGCAATCGATCGGATTGCCGGCGGTCATCCCTATGCGTGGAGTGTTATGTGACATTCCGACACAGGCCATGCAAATCCGGTTAATCGTACCGGCGTTTATTGTAGGTTTCGTGACTGTCACAGCGCAGGGGAATTAATCCATCTTTCGTTTTACGAAACAACAACCGATAGTCATAGCTCAATGGAATACTGATAATCTGTCGGTTATACCGCAGGGGTTTTCCCTTGAATTGATGATAATTGGCACCAGCGCGTATCTCTGCAAGAATGGTACGGGCCTGCATGACCAGTTGGCGCTGCGGGAGGATGTGTAAATCAATCTGATCATCAGCGAAGGTTTGTTGCCAGGCCTGTTGCTGCCGGCGTGCTTGATCCTGTTGCGCTCGTGTTGCCTGACGGTTCCGGGATTCCTGAGCACAGCGGTGACAGTACATACCTTTGCCGGTATGCCCACAGGGGAAGGGTTTCTTGTACGAACGTTTTGCCATCATGCCGGTCCTTCCATTGTCACAATGAGTATGTCGTATTCTACGACCAGAGAATGCATGATGTTGCACGCCAGGTAGTCAGATACCCGCAGCGTGCGGTCAGCCACCATAGGTTGTCCCATCTCCTGATCTGCAATTTCCATGATGGCAGTTTAAGCTGATTGTCTTCAGGTTATCAAATTGCACATTTATGATGATGAAAGTGCTGGCGGATAATTCGATCATGATGAAACATTATCTCTGGTTGGATGACCCGGATTTGATCGGCAAGATCCAGTATGACTGTGCCCGCACAGGGACACCCGCGTGTGGTACGAATTAGCGGGACTGCATGCGTTTCAGTCGCTTGCTCAAACTCCTTGATAACTTTACTGCGTACGTGAGGCATGTCACTCCCGCACTGACTGGTCGCCTGGGTACAGAGCAGTCGAATCTCGGGGCGAACAGCAAGCGCCTGAAAAACATGCGCATTCGGGTGATCATACCTTGTTCCATCGGAGCCAACTGAAATGACCACAACCGAAGGCTGAACGGAGTCAAGGATCTCATCAGGATCAGCATCTTTCCAGGCACCATGATGGGGAAACTTGAGAATATCGCTATGCAAGTTGGAATTGCGCTGCTGAAGTTCGCGCCACCCGGTCGGCTCAATGTCGGCGGTAAGGAGTGCAGATGTCCCCGAACCCTCAACTCGCAGGATTGCTGATGTGTTATTCAATCCCATCTCTAGCAGTTTACCCATCTGTCCATGTGAAGGCTGTAAAATCTTAATAATGTGAGGAATACTTCCAGTCAGTGGCGTCTGATCCCTTTCCCGAGTCAAGGGCAGGCAGTCATCTTCGTACATATCAGTCCAGGATAGCAGTTCCTGATAGGCTGTGCGTTTTTGACGCTCATTGTGCCGGTCACTGGGAGAGATACGGTCATGATGGTCCGCATCCGGTGGCGGAACTTTTCTATTCGAGGGCCAGTTGAAGATAAGCCGTTCACATTGAGTACCGAGTTGTGTGCTACAATTTTCAAGAAACTTGACCGTATCCTTAAAATGATCGAGATGAAGATGCGTAATAAGCAGTCCGCGAATATGCCGGATATTCTGGGACCGCAGATATTCAAAGACCACAACGGCATCGGGACAATCGACAATGACTGCCTCCTGAGTCGCAGGGATTGAAACAACAATACTGTCGCCCTGTCCAACATCAAGGAATGCAACACGAACGGTATAGGATGATGTCATGGTTGTCCTGTTTTGTCCGGATAAAACACATCTGTCAGACGCGCAACCAGCACTTCCTCACTAAGATAGGTATACTCCTGGGGCGTAATGCGTTCCCAAACAACGGCTTCAAGACTGCGATTGTACTCACAGGTATAGGGAATTCTGGCGCGAAAAGCGGCCTCAGGGCGCAACATCCACCCCGGCATCTGCGGATCAATCGGCACGGTCTGCAATTCATCAAAGCCGCTCATCCAGAGGGTAATCGTTCCCTGCTCTGCATCAACCTGTTCGACAACACCGCTGATCAGGTAATTGGCCGCAGATCTGTCTGGTTGCGGATCAAGCGTCACATGGGGATGGTGATCCCACTCAGCGACCATGCGCAGGCGCGCGAAAGTCGCATCATCAAGTTGGTAGGCAGTCTTGAGAATCGTATCAATGGTATCCTGCGCCGCTCCAGGGAGCGGCAGGTTATTTGCTGCGGCATGCTCCAACTCTTGCACCGCAGCGGTCAAAGCTCCACAATCCGCCTCACTGAGATGGCGCGGGAAGGGAATGTTCTGGATGGCACGACTGACAACCCACGGGTACTTGAGATGCTCAACTATCCAGGCGTTACTTACATACCAATTCAAAATAGCCGCAAGAACTTCATGAGTAATCAACAATGATTGAACAGATTGGGGCACAATGACCCAAAAGCTATGAGAAACGTAGTGACCGCGTCGCTCTATCGCAACCTTTACACGGTTTCCCCAACTCGGATTAGGGTCTGATGTAAGTAAAACTTTCGTCCCCGCTAGCAATTTCTCCTTGTCTTTTTGAGGGTGTCTGCTGTCTTTTCGGGGTTCTTCTAATTCATTTGGGTACAGAATAGTAGATGTTCTTTCGTAAGAAACAAAAAAGGATCTCGGCAAAACATCTTTTGTTCCAGTAAGCCATGATACTTTTCTGGGATAGGGATAGTTTCTCCACCGCTTACGATCTAGGTTTTTTCCTTCTATGGCACCTGCAAAAACAGTAGCTACCCTTGATAAACTTATGGTTGTGAGGTGTATTTTATTCCATACAAATTCTGGCAGGATAAGTCGGTAGTCAATAATATGAGTATTTCTAGAACCCTTCGATTTACGGGAGTTTTCATTCCAATTGTACTGGTCACTTGCAACACCAGATGACGTAAACAGTCCATCGCGAATAAATTGTTCAAGTGTGATCTTCTGTACAGTACGTACACGCACAGGTCGATGTGATCTGAATAACATTTCTTTCTTCTGTGCAAAGATGACCATTGTACTTACTGTTGCATCAGAAAAAACCTCTAAAGGCAGTTCCCACATTTCTAAAATATCACATGTCTCCAGCAATTTTTTACGGAGATGGGGTGAAGACTCTGCTGCAATAAAAGAAAGAGGCATTAACATAGCAAGATAACCACCGATTGCGAGATGTTCAATAGCCTGCTCTAAGTATTGGTCGGCTGCCTGGTAACGCTTACGATCTGCTTTTGGGAGAGATGAGTCCGCCTTCAATGTTTTGCGATCACCGCCAAATGGAGGATTGCCAACAATGATCCCCGGTTGATGCGTGTTAAGCCAGTTCCAGGCAAGCGCATCCTGGTCATCAATATGCCAGCTATCCATCGAAGTTGCGAGCAGCAATCCAAGCCCGGCCAACCGTGCCGTGAACGGATCACTATCATTTCCGTAGATGTAATTGCGTAGTTGCTGCCCACGCATGTCGTTTATCTGCGCTAAACGGTCATAGCCGGCGATCAGAAAACTGCCCCAGCCACATGTCATATCAACCGTGATGCGCTTCTCAGGTTGCAGGAACTCAACGGGAATGGTATCCCAGATACGCCGGGTGAGGTAAAGTGGTGTATCAAAGCGTCCCAGCTTTTTTCGTGTCTCCTTATCGTATGCAGTGATATAGAGATCACTCAGCATATCCGGTACAAAACCGGCATAACATATCTGCCGTAGCATGCGATATGCCGCAGTTGCGGGTTCAGCATGTTGTATAAATAGATCCAGCCTGAAATAATTGGGATGCCGGCTATAGGCTGCCTGGATCAGATCATCCAGGATCAGCGTGTGACTTTTATACCGTATTTCGTCACCGAGTACACCGGTATCCGCAAGAATAACCGCTCCCAATAGTTGTACCGCCAGATCAACCACAATCTTCTCGCGTTGCGCTGCATCCAGGTTTTGATAAAAGGGATGGTTGCGTAAACGGGTGACGGCATCGCCAAAATGCTGCACCAGCAAGTTATGCGTGACATCGAAGGCCCATAACGCAAGCTGGCGGGGTTGAATGGTCCGCAGAAAGGGATGCGAAAACTCGGCACGTCCCTGTTTTACATCAAAAATCCGCGTGGGTGCCAGATCAACGGCATATGTTCCTAACACTGCATCAAGCTGATCATAGGCAATATCGGTCTGGATTAGAACTGGACGTACATTTTCATCTTGTATAGTGCTGGCCCAGAACGCAAAGCGATTATCACGATGAAGCAGATGGAAAGGAGCGGATGTTTGCGCCAGAATGGGAATGATCTGCTCGTCAGGAATACCATTAACGGCGTTATAGAGCGTAACGCCCGCAAACTCATCAGGGGTACGGCGACGGGGATCACTAAAGGCCAGCGCATTCAGCGTGAACGAGCCGGCGCGACTGGTGTAACGATAGGCTTCAAGAATTGCTGCGCGCTCAAAGCCCCGCCGCACAATACTGTCGTGGGCTGCGTTTGTGGCAGAATCAGGCAAGGGGCTAAATGGCAGCACATCGCCTGGATATGAGGGCAGGAAAACCATAGCCTGTCTCGTGTCGGTCAGGAGTCTGAATAGAAGAAGAACACTTGTGCATTGTATGGTACAATATACAGTTTGTCAATTGTTAGAACGTACACAGTACAACCTGGGTCGCCTGGTGACAGACCCGTAAGCCGGTTGCACTTGCGGCAGCAGTTGACGCGCCCTGCGTCCTCGTGCAACATGACCATATTGCCTGCTAGAGAGCACAAAGCACAAATGAATACAGAACTGTTACATAATTCCTGTCAATAGAAAGGTACTTGCATGTCATCGATCAAATTGACCTTCCCGAATGCCGACGGCGTGCAACTGGCGGCCCGCCTGGATCTGCCGCTGGATGAGCCGCCGATTGCCTATGCGCTGTTTGCGCACTGTTTTACCTGCACGATGAACCTCAAGGCGGTTGCCAATATCAGCCGGGCACTGACGGCCGAGGGTATCGCCGTGCTGCGCTTTGATTTTACCGGCCTGGGGGAGAGTGAGGGTGAGTTTGCCGACACGAATTTCTCCTCGAATGTGCAAGATCTGATCGCGGCGGCGCGGTTTCTGGATGAGAACTATGACGCGCCCAAAGTATTGATCGGGCACTCGCTGGGGGGCGCGGCAGTGCTGCAGGCAGCGGCGGCGATCCCTTCCAGCCTGGCGGTGGCGACGATTGCCGCGCCCTGCAGCCCGGAACATCTTGCGCGCCTGCTGCGCGAAACCGACCAGGAACCGGCTCCCGATGGGACAGTCCGGATTACTCTGGGGGGGCAGACCTTCACGATCAAGCAACAGTTTCTGGATGACCTGGACGAAACGCGGATGCAGGAGTCCATTCGTACGTTACGCAAGGCGCTGCTGATCTTCCACTCGCCGATTGATCAGGTGGTCGGGGTGGAACATGCCGCCCGGATTTTTCAGGCGGCGAAGCATCCCAAGAGCTTTATCTCGCTGGATCGTGCCGACCATCTGCTGTCGGATCAGCGCGACTCGCGCTATGTCGGCCTGATGATTGCAGCATGGGCGCGCAAATATATCGACACCCCCCGGCCAACCGCACGGCTCAAGCCGTTGTCGGAGCAGCATGTGGTGGCCCAGACCGGCGCGGAAGGTTTTGTTACCGAGGTAGTCGCCAATGGTACGCATTTGCTGGCCGATGAGCCGGTTGCCTACGGTGGCACCGACCTGGGACCCACGCCCTACGACTACCTGCTGTCCGGATTGGGTGCCTGCACCTCGATGACCATGCGGATGTATGCCGACCGCAAAGGCTGGCCCCTCAAGACCATCACCGTGCATCTGCGCCACCAGAAGATCCATGCGCGCGACTGCGAGGAATGTGAAACCAGGCAGGGCAAAGTTGATCAGATCGAGCGCGAGATTGAGATAACCGGGCCGCTGGATGATGAGCAGCGCGCGCGGTTGATCGAGATTGCCGACCGCTGCCCGGTGCATCGGACGCTGCACTCCGAGATCCATGTGAAGACTTCGCTCAAACAGCCGGAGATGTAGCCGTATCTTTCCAGAGACTGTCTGAAAAGGGTGTGTCATGGGGATGTTGGCCTGGTACCCCGTCCCG